>DAISJE010000540.1:0-3509 GCA_036821665.1 Bryobacteraceae bacterium
TGCGGCCGCCTTTTACCGCTGCAACGAAGACACGCCCGCGAGCGGTTAAGACCACGCTATTACCGTCGGATGAGAAATGTACCGCCGAGAGATACTGGACGGGATCTTTAATCCAATGCTCACGCAAGTTGTCGAAGTCAGAAGGGAGTTCGATCGGAATTACATGGTCTGAGCTCGAATTGATTTCATACAGGTGAAGATCCGCCCCAAGCTGATACACGATCCGCCCGTTTGAAAGCGAAGCGGATTTGAGGTCGAAGCCTTCGCTCCTAGTGTGCTGGCGCAAGCCTCTTCCGTTCTCATCCATGGACCAGAGATTCATGGTTCCATCCCGGTCGGATAAGAAGTAGATGCGGCCGTTCCACCACATCGGGTTCTTGCTGGTGCCTGCGTAATCGCCGGTGAGCTGGATCGCTTCGCTTCCCGCTCTGTATTTCCAGATGTTCTGCGCCGATCCACCGGCATAGCGCTTGGTGAAGCTGGGTTGACGCCGGAGACGCGTGAAGAAAAGCGTTCCATCCCGTGGATTGAATGCGCCTTGAGCAGCCTGGCTTAGAGGAATCCGCACGAATCGATTCTGCGAATCGATTGTGACTAGCTGAGCATCGGGAATGCCGGCGAAATGATAAGTCGAGTAGAGGATCTTGCCGTCCGGAGTCCATCCCGCGACGACAGCCCCTGGTGTGGAAGGCGAAGCGAACGCTGGGCGACCTTGTGGGCCGCCGCCTTCGAATGTCCTACGAACCGGGATGCCGCCCGTTGTCGGTATTGTGTAGACTTCTTCGGGTCCTTCATAGTCCGCGGTGAAGGCAATCGTCTGTCCGTCAGGCGAGAAGGCCGCGTGCACCTCCTGACCGGGCGCGCTGGTAAGCCGGCGAGCCAACCCTCCCTCAATGCCGACTTCCCACAAATCGCCTTCCGCTGTGAAGACAACTGTCTTGTCGTGAATGGCGGGAAACCGATACCAGCCTCGATTATTCTGTGCGTGCGCGCAGATACAACCAAGCAAAGCGCAGACGGAGAGCGGCAGAATCCGATTCATGATTCAGACAGGATACCGCCATTTGGAAAGCGCTATGTTGTGCTTATTTGAAGACGTGAATTAGTGGCTTGGCTGGGAGGCAGGGACTCGAACCCCGATACGCAGATCCAGAGTCTGCAGTCTTACCATTAGACGACCTCCCAAGGATTCAACCGCAAGTATAACAATGGCCTGCGATATGTTCGACGAGCTTGGCCTGCACAATAAATCGCTTGGGAGCGGAGCCGACGTAGTAGAAGGGATAGCAGGTAATCATTGTCAGCAGATGGCTGGATGAGCCGGAAGAATGGGATGCAATAAGGCCGCCGCCATCGGCGCGAAGCACGCTGACATCTGATGGTTTAACGATCTCGGTAGCGAGCACCTGATATGTGAACGTTCCGGCAGGCGATTCGAAGGTCACCAGATCACCCTTTTTTATATCCTTCAGCCCTCGAAAGAGCGTATCGCGGTGGGCAGCAACCGCAAAATTTCCAATCTGCCCGGGCAACGCTGTAGAGGGCACATGGCCCACGGCCACGCTGAGCATCTTTGCATCGACTCCCTGGCGAACCATGGCAGACAGTCCCAACCGTTTGACTTCAATGCGGCCGAGTAGCGCGCCTTCGGCAGGCGGTGCAGGTGCGGCCTCGGGCTTAGGCTGCGTGTTCGTGGCTGCCGGATGAGTGCGTATGGGAGCCACAGGCGCCTTCTCTCCCATCACGGCGCCTAGCGGCGTTTGCTCCCGGATGTAGTCGGTGAATGTGACGCGGCGGTGACCGGCAATCTGTTGATCGAAAGCCCAGTTTTCGTAGGCTTGATACACGTATTCATCGCACAATGTGTAGCCGTAAAATCCCGCGCCCGAAATGCCGATGACGAGCAAGACGACCCGCAACATGCGCAAGAAGGAGCCGCTCGATCCTGGTTCTTCCAATCTTCGCCGCGTATTGTGACTGTGCTCGCCGGGCCGAACGTAATAGCGCTCCGGGCGATGAATAACTGGCGGATAATTCACTCCGGTCATGGCCGGCGCTCCGTTGCGTGTTCCGCGGTGGCAGTGTCTTCCGGAACAGGTCTCGAAAACGGAATAATGGAATACTTGCGCCGCGTGTGCACGATAAGCTTCCGGCCATTCTCGTTCGCTACTACTTTAATCGTTCGGATAACGCGCCTATCATTTGTTTCTTCAGGCACATAGGCGATCGTGTAGCGGTTACGAATGTCCTTTGAAATCTTGTCGAAAACCGAAAGGATAGCGGACGGTTCAGATGGCTCAAAGAATTGGCCGCCGCTCACAGTTGCCATCTTCCGAAGAACGCCGGGATTCAGATCCCTATTTTCAGGATCCAACAAGCCGATGGTGTAGATTGTCGCGCGCGACGATTCGATAACCTTCGTCAACTCCGTCAACGAAATTGCGCTGTCGTTGTCTCCTCCGTCGCTCACCACAATGAGCGTTCGCTTATCGCGGTGCCCGTACTCGAGATGATTGAGCGCATATGCCACAGCGTCGTACAACGCCGTTTGTCCCTTCGCCTGCCCGAAATAGAGAGCGTTCCTAAGTATCTGCAGATTGTCGGTGAACATCATCTCAGGCGGCAAGCCCCTCGTTACGGAGTTGTTGAAATTGATAACGAAAAACTCATCCTTTGGATTACTCTCTTTCGCAAACGCCAATCCGGCCAGAATCACCTGCTGCCGCTTGCTCGCCATGCTGCCGCTATTGTCAACAACCAGCCCTACCGTAACAGGCGTATCCACACTTGCAAACTGGCTGATCTTCTGTTGGCGACCATCTTCATAGACCGTAAAATTACTTTCCTGCAAGCCCGTCACGTACCCACCGTGCGGATCCTTTACACTCACATCCAGCACGACCAGATCGACGTTGTCGGAGATTGTGTATGTCTTGCCAGAATCCGGAGCTTGCGGTTTTGCAAAAAGAACTGCCGCCGAGCATGCGATGAGAACGAGAAGGAAGAGGCTCCGAGTCCTGCCCTTCCCTCTCATCGCATTAGCTGTGTTACGCCTTCCGGACCGCCAAGGAAAGCAACCCGGCACCGCTTAACGCTGCGAAACCAATAAGTCCAATCAGCGGATTGAAACTTGCCGTGTGCGGTAGCGCTTTCGGTTGCGGCGCGGGTGTTACCGTCGCTGGAGCAGGTTGCTCTTGTTGGGCCTGAGGCTCGGGAGCGGGCGCAGGTTGCGGCTCAGGTTGAGGAGCCGGCTGAGCGGCCGGAGCCGGAGCGGGAGCGGGTTCTGGCTCGGGTTCACGGTAATTCTCCGGGATCGGAACAGGTCGCGCTGATGCCAGTTCCGCTACCAGCTTCTTCGGATACGGAAATTCTTGACCGAAGTTGTCACCGGGATAAAACCATGCGCGGACCGCCTTCGGAACACCGGCTGGAGTTTCCCAGAAAGCAAACTGCGTCTTTCCGCTGGGCTGCAGCCGATAATTCGGAACCGCCAGAATTGTCTCCTCTAA
>DAISJE010000541.1:0-3504 GCA_036821665.1 Bryobacteraceae bacterium
GGGGAGTGGTACGGAGCGCGCACCGTCCGGAACGATCACGTTCTGAAATCGCAGCCGGCTGGCCGCCTGCGTCACGAGCGTATGCGGACCGCCGAACGGCCAGCCGCTGCCGATGGTGATATCGACGCGCATACCCAACGTCCTGGCCGTTGCCGATGCGAAGTGCACGGCATCGAGAAACTCAGGCGACAAGTACGGAAGGTTTTTGATTCCGCGTTGCGGATCGTCCAATTCAAGCGGATAGACCGGCTGGATTTCCACACCGCCGATACCGGCATCCTTCATGACCCGGAGTTCGCGTACCAATTCCGGATGGCTGACGGCCGTGCCGAACCACCACCAGCGCATCATGATCTTCGAATCGTCGGGTGGGTTTAGGAAATCTTTTCGGAGACCGTCGATTGCAGTGGGAAGCTGAAAAGCGGCGGCCACCGCGGCGAGAGCCAATACCGGAACAATAAAGCGCGCGGAACTCACATCAATTCGCCGCCGGTCTTACTCGAACTCGCGAACCGATAAACGAAAAATACGCGATGAACGCATAAGAAGCGAGTGGGATCAACATGGCTTTCGCCATACTCAGCGATTGCGAAAGCAGTCCCATCAGCGGAGTGAAAATAGCTCCGCCGATGATTGCCATTACGATTAGCGAACCGCCCAGTTTCGTATTGGGCCCCAATTCTTTCAACCCCAGTCCGAAAATCGTGGGGAACATCAACGACATAAAAAAGCTAGTCAGGAAGATGGCCCAAAGTCCCATCCAACCGGGGAACCAGACGCCGACGGCAACTAGCGCTACATTGACAAGGCTGTAGATTCCCATCAAGACATTGGGACGGACATACTGCATGAGATATGTCGCGGAGAATCGACCGACGGCGAAGGCTACTAGCGTACCCGTTAGAAAATAGCCCGCCGCCTTCTCCGACAGATGAACGTATTCCTGAACATATTGAATGAAGTAACTCCAGGTGCCTACCTGGGCGCCGACATAAAAAAACTGCGCAACCACCGCTTCCAGGAAATGCGGATACCGCAAGAGATCCAAGAGCCTTCCGTGATCAGCGGTTGCGGCGTCTTCGCCCTCGCCCCCGACTTTAGGAAACTTCGTGCGCCCGATAAGGAATGCCCATAGCAGCACGACGCAGCCGAGCACCAGATATGGAACAATCACTCGCATGGTTTCATGCCGGAGATAGGCCGCATATTTTCCAGCCGCTTGCATTGCGCTCACTTGTGCTGGTGTCAATTCAATTCCGGAAAAGATGAAAGCAGTGCCCACCAACACGCCCGTAATTGAGCCGAGTGGATTGAATGCCTGACAGAAGTTCAAACGCCGTTCTGAATCGGCCGGATCGCCTATCTGTGCAATGAACGGGCTCGCGCCGGTCTCGAGAAATGCTAGTCCGCTTGCGATTACGAACAGGGCGATAAGAAAAAAGTTGTAGCTTTGCGCAATAGCAGCCGGCCAGAATAGAAAAGTTCCAGCACTATACAGCAAGAGCCCACACACCAGACCTGCCTTGTACCCGTACTTGCGCATCAGGAAAGCTGCCGGCATAGAGAGCACGAAATAGCCGAAATAGAAGGCCGATTGCACCAGCCCCGCTTTGAAACGCGTGATGGCGAACGATTTCATGAACTGCCGGATCAGCACGTCGTTGAGGTTATTCGGAATGCCCCACAGGAAGAAAAGCGCTGTGACCAGAATGAAAGGAATAATCGCCCCGGCCGGGAACAATCGGTGTTGTACTTGAGACTGCCCTTTGGCAGCGGAATCGATTCTGTTCGAAATCACAAAGTCACCTGTTTACACTTCACGCCGGATGCGGTACCGTTCGCCCGCGCGCGTCGGAAACTCGATTGTATTACCCACATGGCTGAATGAGATTGGGACGCCGCTTGCCGTACTTATAACCTGCACCTTGGCGCTGCCCCATGGGTTTGCCATTCGCGCCATTGCTCCTCGTTCACTCAGAATCTCTACATCCGAAACCGCTTGGCCGTCCCATCCGGCGCTTACGAGAAATGCGCCCGCAGCTCGTAGATTATGGAATCGTGCCGGTCCGAGATTTTGCGTATTAGGAAAGATTCGCAGCGTGCCTGAATAGCTTTGCAGCATGCACTCATTCAACACGGCGGGCAAAGATAGATTTTCGGTCCAGACGCCCATTCGCATCATGAAGTCGAAATCTGTCGAATCCGTGTAGCGGCCGCCGACCTGCCGAATGCGATCCTGGACGATGCCGTTCGGCATCAGACAATAACGAACCTCTCGTTTAAACCAATCGAGATCGAGCATTCCCAGGCGGGCGCGAATAAGCGGCTGATAGACAATATCGTTACCGCCCTCCAACCGGATGGTTCGGGCCGTTCTGCGCGCCAATTCGAGCGTCTGCTGGTCTGAATGCAACCCGATGCGCTCGCCAGGAAAGACCGGGGCTAGCGTGACAGGGATGTTGTAAATCCATCCGAGCGGTGCATTCGGCACATCAAGCCAGACTTCGCCATCTGGACCGGTCGCGGATGGATACGCGGCAAGATTCGTGCGGATTTCAGACCAGTGCCTTCTTTCGGCTGCATTCGCATTCAGAATCTCTGATGCGCGTACCACTGCTTCCAGAAGGAAATCGATGAGCGCCAAGTCCATAATGCAGTCCTGGTTCAGGCGAAAGTCCACCGTACATCCCCAATTTTCCGGCGAAACAGTCGGCTTCACGTGGTACTTCCCGTCATCGCCTTTCTTTACATAGGCCGCGATGAACCGAGCCGCTAACTGGAGGGTGGGGAACACACGCCGCAGAATTGCCTCATCGAGCGTGTATAAGTAATGCCACCAAAGGCTCTGTACCGTCCAGGGCGTCTCGCAGATCTCGTAACCCCACGGCGGCGCCGGATAGGGCACCACCTGGCTAGGAACCGGATATGCGGAGTGCGGAAAGTAAGCGCCGGGTAAGTTGAACTTATCGCGGGCATACGCACGCGACATTGGAATCAGGTTCTCGACTAAATCGACATACGGAAGGTGCTGTTCCACATGATTGCTGGAAAACACGCCCCAGAAGACCTGCTGCGTGTTGTAATTCATGTGGTAGTCGCCGTGCCAGGCAGTGCCGATTTTGCGGCTGCTCCAGTTTCCAAACAATCCGGGCGCTATCTTCCCCTGGCGCAGACAGCATGCCAGCCAGTATTGATTGTGATACCACCAGCACTCGAGTTCTTTATCATCCAATTCAACCGCAGAGCGCGACCAGTATTGATTCCAGTACAAATCCGATTCGGCGCGAATCTGTTTGATATTGGTTCGTGAATAACGCTGGGCGGCACTCGCTGCACGACCGACATTGTCGGCATGATCGCGCGGGGTGAAGAGCGCGATATCGAGGCGCAAAGCCTGCGGCTCGTCACACTTTAGAAGCGCTCCTTTCGAATCGGCGGATACACTCCAATTGCCACGTGCGACGCCATGGAGGGCAAAGCTACGGTCTTTCTTCGATGACTGAG
>DAISJE010000542.1:0-3503 GCA_036821665.1 Bryobacteraceae bacterium
GCTGCGAGGCTTCCGTCACAGCCACGCGCGAATTCTGCTCCGCCAACGCATCCACATATGCGTTCGTAAGATCGGCTGCTCGATGTGGGTCCCGATCCTCCACTTGAATCCGAATGAGGGTATCGCGCCCGGCCTTGATCTCCGTATTACGAGCCAGCTTCTTCCGAGTCGCGTAGTAATCCTTTGCATCGTAGACCTGCTTCAAATGGAATTTGTTGATCAGGGTATCGGCGATCGTGCGGCTCTCCAAAATACCGACGTAGAGATCCGCAGCGTTTCTAAACCCGAAACCCGAAAGCAGACTCAAACCGGATAGCGCGCCCCCTTGACCTAATCCGCTGAGTTGGGCTATCGCGCTGAGAGAAGGTTGTTGTGGTTGGGGCGTGAGAATGACAGCCTCCGCTCTGTACTTCGGAGGCCACAAGAATGCCACGCCCGCCGCTATAGCGGTAACAATCAGCACCGTGCGCGCGATGAAAGATTTCCGGCGTGCGACTTGATGCAGCAGATCTGCTAAGGAGACTTCAGCTCGTTCGTTCTCCAGATCCAGCGGAATTCTCTCTTCGCGCCGTATCGACCGGGATTCCTCAACCGTCTCCATCAAGCCTCATTAATGCAGAACGTTTATTGCAGCCGCGCCGAGCGCTAGATTGCTGAAGATTTGCGACCAATCCATCAGGCCGCGTGCAAACGTCGTCCGGTTGATTTGAGCGGGAACCACCAACGAGTCTCCGGGATGCATCGGCAACGTCTGGAAATTTTTGCTGAATAGGCCTGAATTCGTGCTGTGCGAGATCACGGAACCGTCGGCGCGAATGACGAACATGTGGCTCTTGTCGGCAGAGCGGGTTGGGCCTCCGGCTTTTTTCAAATAGTCTCCGACGTGCAGGTCCTCATCGTAGAGAAATGCTGCCTGTTCGAAGACCGTTCCAACGACGTTAACCGTCGACGGACGGCTCGGAACGTAGAAGCGGTCGCCATTTTCGAGCGGGAGGTCGGGAAGAGCATCGACGCCCCGGCTGTTCGGATCGAGATCGAGTACAATTCGCCCGTTGACAGGCACTTTACGGAGCCTGTCCAGCAGTTCGCGTTGATTGGCAATAGCTGCCTGAGCCGTAGCAGATTCAGCCGGAGAGATGACCCGCCCGGAAATATTCGCGGCGCCTTGATTGATGTCCTTCTCTAGTTGGTTGATGAAATCGTCGTATCTTTTTTGTTGCTCGCGTCGCGTGGATTCACGTGTGAACTGCGCGCCGTAGAGATAAGCATTCGACGTGAGCCCGCCGGCGCGCGTCACCAAAGAACGAAGCGTCTCTCCCGGTCCCACGGTGTAAACACCAGACCTTGCCACTTCACCCTCCAAGCGGACTTGACGCGTCTGGCGAATACGGGGAACGGAGAAATCTGCTTTGGAGAAGATGGTGACTACGTCGCCCGGCTCGAGCGGCAAGTCGGCGGAAGAATCGTGCTTCAGGACGACTTTACCAAGATCGAACGGAATCAGTCGTGTCGTCAACGTCTGCTTATCCAGTCTCTCGATGACCGCATAATCCCAATTCACTTCCGGCGCTGCCGGCTGGACGATATTTGTCGGAACAAATGTCCGCAGCGGGGGAACATCGTCCGATCCGGTGGCCGCGCCAAGAGAAGAATCGCCTTGCGTCTGGCGCGCTTCCTCTCGAAAGTTCGGGACGCTTCCGCTAAGCGCTCGTTGAGACTGGAGACTATTCCACGAAGCAGTCTGCAGATTAGTTTGAGGTGGAACGCCCGGGCGGCTTGTTTCCGATTCCTGACTCTGTTCGATAGCGGCAATTTTCGTTTCATCAAGCTGATCCGGGCCGCCTGCTAATTGATTGCGGCTGGTCCAGTAAGCTCTCGTTAGCAGCGCCTCTTCAGAAGGAATAAGATCGCTCACTCGCATTCCGGTTCGCCAGGGAAACCGGCCTGGGTTCGCCACATTCCCTCGTAAAGTAACCGCATTCTCAAAACGTGGGACCACTGGAATGAGGCGAATAATATCTCCATTGCGTAGTTCTGTCGCAAGCCCCGTCTTGTTGAGCGCGACGCGTTCCACTTCAAAGGCCGTCCCATTTGAAATTCGGTCGAGCACAGCATCTTGTACAGCGGCCATAGGAGAAAGGCCACCGGCTAACTGGAGTACATCCGCCAGGCGCATCCCCTGCTTCAGTTCATAGATTCCGGGATGCTCGACGCTTCCTGCTATCGCCACTCGCGGGCCCGCAGCGGGAATCAGAATCACATCGCCTGGAGCCAATCGCGCGTCATTTGATTTGTCGCCATGCACCAGAAGATCATAGAGATCGAACTTGTGGACGATATGGTCGCCGCGTTTGAGTTCAATATTTCGCATGCTGCCGCGCGACGATGGTCCGCCGGATTCAAAAATCGCGTTGACCAGCGTGCTCAGCGAACTCACCGTATAACTGCCCGGACGGCGTGCCTCGCCCATGACAAAGACCTGAATCGAACGAAGGCGGTCCATCGATACGCTTAGGTCAAAACTCTTATAAACTCGCGCGATACCCGACCTGAATACCGGCCCGGCATCCTCATATTTCAGGCCCGCAAGCGCCATGCGTCCCACTTCGGGAAGAAACACATCCCCGGACCTATCCACTACTAGGCGGCGTGTAAAGTTGATTTGCCCCCACACGGTTAACTGAAGCTCGTCGCCGGGTCCAATAACGTAATCGGGACTCACCGGAACACGATCTACCGGCGCAAACGTTGCGGGCACTTGTTCAAATAGCGATGCTCCGAAGATGGGAAGAATCTGCCCAACCGAAGTAGCGACATAGCGTTGAAATTCCGTCAGGGGTTCCTTGACCCGGTTTTCGGGAATGCGACGCCCGGACGCAGGGTTCGCCGCTTCATTGCCTGAGAGCGGGTATCGTGAAAGATCGGGAGAATCTATTCCGAGGCCGCGAGTAGCTAACGGACCCTCCGGAGCGCCGTAGCCATCGAGACCATAACCCGTTCTCCCGTTTCCGTAGGAACAATCGACTTGGTTTCCGAATTCGTCTACGCAGCTTCTGAAGAGTGGATTTGTCTGAAACGCCTGACCGGCCGCATAACCGGGCGCGGAACGCTGGCTCTGACTTTGTATGAATGGATCGTAAGCTGGCTGGTTACCGGTCTGCTGCCCCGGCAGCGGTGCCACCATCAGCAGCGCTGCAAGCCCCGTCAACAACCATCTCATTTCGCAATTGCTTCTCTGCACGTTCTTGTAAGCTGCCTTTTATTGTGCGGTCAACAAGCGTGGCAATTCTACTCATTCGGGCCCTCTCGTGTCCTTTTTACAAGGGTTTTACAGCGGTATCATCTGCAGGCGAAACACCGCCTCTCCTCTATGTGTAACCTGTTGCTCGTAGGGCCTCGGGCATGCCCGACCCATTCAGTTGTGTGTAACCTGTTGCTCGTAGGGGTCGGGCAGCGAAAGCAAATAAGAAACAATAGCTGCTTGCTCTCTGCTCGAAAACTGG
>DAISJE010000543.1:0-3499 GCA_036821665.1 Bryobacteraceae bacterium
CCCGCTCTGCGGAAGCGCGATGCGCTCCGAATTTCCTTATCGACTACCTCGAACAGCGGGACTGGCTCGACTGTCCTGAGCGCAACGGCGCGTCTCTAACACTGAGCCACTTTGAACGCGCGAGCGGCAGTCGTGCCTGTCCCACATAAGTACGTTTCCCATAACGCGAGCGGCAGTCGTGCCTGTCCCACCACGACACTAAAGCAGTGCTCCGAGAATCGCGCCAATTAGTAGCGGCCCGACGTGCGCAAAGATCAGTGCAATAGCTCCGGCTCCTGCAACAAAGCCCACCAGGGGAATACCCGTCATCAATGTCCCAAAGAAAAATAGGAGAGCGGCGAAAACGAGACCGGGGAGGATGACCGCGAGAATCGCATCACCGACCGTTCCAGCCTTACGGCCTCCTACGAAACCGGCGATTAGCGGTCCAATTATCGGAAGCCAGAACAACAGAATGGACAGCACAAACATCCAAAGAATTGCGGTCGCTATACTGCCCTGACGCTTTGGCATTTTTTGAGTTTCTCATGCCGCGAAGCGGGAGGCCGCTTGGCGACCTCATATAATCCTGGTTTGACTTGGATAACTGCCGCCCTCGTTTTCCTGTTCGCCGCGTCGCTATCCGCTGCCTCGCAACCCTTCGATGTTGTGATTCGAAACGGACACATCATAGACGGAACCGGATCGCCGTGGTATTCGGGCGACATCGGAATCAGGAACGGGCGTATTGCGGAAATCGGATCGCTAGCCAATGCCCCGGCGCGCCGCGTTATTGATGCCGCGGGCCTGGTTGTCGCTCCCGGATTCATCGACATGCTCGGACAATCGGAGTTGTCCATCCTCGTCGATCCGCATCTTCCCTCGAAAATCTTTCAGGGCATCACGACCGAGATCACAGGCGAGGGTGGCTCCATTGCTCCGCTCGATCGACGGATTCTCGCGGCCGACCGGGAGGGCTTTGAGCACTACGGCATTACTCCGGACTGGACCACATTTGCCGAATACTTCAGACGCCTGGAACGGCAGGGCATCGGGATCAATCTCGCCAGCTATGTGGGTGCGACTCAGGTGCGTCGCGTCGTTTTGGGCGAACAGAATCGCGCTCCGAATGCGGCTGAGTTGGAGCGCATGAAAAACCTGGTAGCTCATGCAATGCGCGATGGCGCTCTGGGTGTATCCACCTCACTGCAGTACGCGCCGGCTCCGTACGCCAGTACTGAGGAGTTGATTGCGTTAGCCGCAGAAGCATCGAACTATGGCGGCATCTATGCGACTCATATGCGCAGCGAAGGCGATGCCATCGACGCGGCGCTCGATGAGACATTCCGGATTGGGCGTGAGGCCCATATCCCGGTCGAGATTTGGCATCTTAAAGTTGCCGGAAAGCAGAATTGGGGGCGTATGCCGGAGATTGTCGAGCGCATCGATAAGGCGCGCGCATCCGGCGTCGATGTCGAAGCGGATACATACGCGTACCCGGCATGGTTCAACACGTTCTCTGCGTTCATCCCGCCTTGGGCGCATGAAGGCGGAGACGAAAAAATGATCGCGCGCTTAAAAGACCCGGCAACGCGCAATCGCATCCGCAAGCAGATGGAAACGGATAAAAAAGGCTGGGATAACGAATGGCTGGAGATACCTGGACCCCAAGCCATTCTCGTCTGTGTCGTACAGAACCCGAAGTTGCTGAAATACCAGGGCAAGACTATCGCGGAGATTGCACAAACGGAAGGGAAGGACCCCCTTGATACCATCTTTGATTTGCTGATTGAAGACCCGGCCATCTCCGTTGCGGTATTTGGCATGTCGGAACAGGATATTGCCTACGCGCTTAAGCAGCCATGGGTCTCGATCGATAACGATTCGCAGGGGACTTCTCCAAATGGGCTGCTGGGGCGCGAACATCCACATCCTCGCGCGTATGGAACTTTCCCTCGCATATTGCGCAAATATGTCCGGGAAGACAAGCTTCTGACTTTGCCCGATGCCATCAGGAAATTCAGCGCTCTTCCCGCGCAGCGAATGCGATTAGCCGATCGGGGTGTTTTGAAGCAGGGCATGTGGGCCGACGTCGTTGTATTCGATGCCAACCGGATTCACGATGTAGCGACTTTCGAGAAGCCGAATCAGTTGTCGATCGGGATGGCATACGTGCTTGTGAATGGAGTGCCTGTCATAGCTCAAGGCAAGATGACCGACGCTCTTCCGGGAAAAGTGCTGAGGGGACAAGCTGCTCAAGAAAGGAATCTCAATTAAGTGAATAATTTTCAAAGAAGAAGAGGTTTTCTGCGCTCCCTTGGGGCCGCGGGAGCGTTTCTAACGGGAGGCGCAGTTCGTGGTGCGCAGCCGTCTGCCGCGGCAGGAACCGGCATTATGACCGTTCCCAATTACGCCCGGATGCAGGATCATCGCACGCTGAAGCAATCCAGCTATGACCGCACTGGAGGTAACCGCGATTTTTGGCCCATCGAGCCGGGTCAAACGAAAGAAGTATTTCAATCGGACGGCCCGGGTATCATCACGCATGTCTGGTTCACGATAAGCGCCAAGAGCGACCACCATTTGAAAGAGTTGGTCATGCGTATCTACTGGGATGGAAACGCGAAGCCTAGCGTCGAAACACCGGTGGGTGATTTCTTCGGTCTGAATCTTGGCGAATACTTTCTGTACCAGTCTGCCCTCTTGAACTGCTCCTCGGTTAAGGCACTGAATTCCTATTTCGCGATGCCGTTCCGGCGCTCTGCGAAAATCACGATTACCAATGATGGTCAGCAGCCGGTAGGCGCCTTCTATTCGAATATCGATTATCAGCTCGTGCCTTCGCTTCCCGCTGATGCACTCTACTTTCATGCGCAGTATCGTCAGGCCGCGCCGGTCCACGCCGTTCAGCCGCCGACAGAGACCAACCTGGACGGCCGGAACAATTACGTATTCTTTGAGTGCCAGGGTAAGGGGCAGGCCATGGGCGTGACGCTTGGAGTAATCCAAAATTCCGATCACTGGTTCGGAGAAGGCGACGAGATGATCTTCATCGATGACAACTCCAAGCCGGCGATCAACGGCACAGGCACAGAAGATTACTTCTGCGGAGCCTGGGATTTCGGAGGCGGAAAGTTTCCGTTTGCGAATCTATACAACGGCGCGCCATACATGGTCCTTCCCGAGCTCACCAATGGGCGCTATTGTCTGTATCGATGGCATGCCGATAATCCAATCACCTTTCAGCGTTCTCTGAAGTTCACGATCGAACACGGGCACGCCAACGATCGCTCCGATAACTACTATTCGGTTGGGTACTGGTATCAGTCGGAGCCGTTCACGGATTTCCCGGAACTCCCGTCCGTAGCGGATCGCATTCCGGTCTTGAAGGTGAGCTGAGCTTTCGCCACATACCAATATGGACAGACATGAACCTGACCGCTTACTTCGACTGGCGCGCCTGACAGTTCTTGCAAAGCAATATCTGGGAGATGACGCGCTGGCAATCCGCTGGTTCAAG
>DAISJE010000544.1:0-3498 GCA_036821665.1 Bryobacteraceae bacterium
TCTTAGTTGCGCTCTCAAGTGGTTGAAATCGATGTCGCGCTACAGCTTCGGCCCGTTTGAACTCGATCCGGAAGCCCGTCTCCTGCGCCGCGATAACGAACCGGTGCCGCTTTCGGGAAAAGCGCTCGATACGCTCGTCGTGCTCGTTGAGAACCGGGGGCGGCTGGTCGATAAAGAAGAGTTGCTATCCCGGGTTTGGGCCGGTAGTGTCGTCGAAGAAGCGAATCTGACCCAGACCATCTTCACACTCCGCAAGATTCTCGGGGACAGCCCGAAGCATCACCGCTACATTGCAACCGTAGCGGGACGAGGTTACCAGTTTGTGGCGCCGGTCCGGGAATCTGTCGCAAATGCAGCGCCTCTCCAACCCGAGCCGCAGCAAACGAAACCGCAGCGGCGCTGGCTTCTGGGTGCCGCAATCGGAGCGGTCATCATCCTCACTCTCGCCGCTGGCATTGTGCTCTTCCGGGCACGGAGGCCTGCCCCCGATCAATCTGCGCAAATGCTGCAGGTATCCCGGTTTACAAGTTATCCGGGCGTCGAAACCATGCCGGCGTTTTCGCCCGACGGGAAGGAAATTGCCTACGTGCGTGCCGAGCACGATCCCTTGCAGGTACAATTCTGGGCCACAGACGCGGATGACGCCAACATCTATACAAAGCTGGTGGGGGCGGGAACAGAGCTACGGCTCACGAATCATCCGGGGACTGATTACAACCCGGCTTGGTCACCCAACGGGCAATACATTGCTTTCTACAGGAAGGAACGGGAAGCATCAGGGCTCTACGTTGTTTCAGCCCTTGGAGGGAAGGAACGGCGACTCACTCACGAGGAAGCGGAAACCGCCGGCATTGCGTGGCTTCCGGATGGTCGCGATCTGGTCGTATCGCACTTCTCTGAGGGAGCGCATTCATCGCCGCTAGTCGAAATCTCTTCGGATACGGGTAGGGGGCGTCCAATTACGTTCCCGCCGGCCGGCAGCTTGGGAGACGCCTGGCCCGCTATTTCGCCCGATGGAACCCGGTTGGCATTTGTCCGCTTCAAAGACACCGATCTGGTGGATATCTGCCTGAGCCCTCTCAGTGAAAACAAACTACAGTGTTGGGCTTTGCAAGGGAACTGGCCCGAAGGACTTACCTGGACGCCATCGGGCGATGGGCTTGTAGTATCGGCAATTCGCAATGGGGTTCATAGCCTGTGGCGTTACGACCTGAAGGGAAATTCACCCGTGCCTCTTACATCAGGCGAAGAATACACCGTGCTGCCTACCGTTTCCCGCCAACGGAACCAGTTAGCCTATGTGCTCTCCCGAACGAACATAGATCTCCGGGAGTTGAACATGGATTCAACAATGCCTGTCAATGTTTCCGACGCCATGCAGGTCGCTCCGTCCAGCCGCTTGCAAGGCGATCCCGCGTTTTCACCGGATGGACGCAAGATTGTCTACCACTCAGACCGAAGCGGCTCGCAGGAAATCTGGGTTACCGATACCGATACAAATACTTCGACACAGTTGACTCATTTTGGAGGCTCGCCGACAGGCTCTCCGAGCTGGTCGCCGAACGGTCTCGAAATCGCATTCGATTCGGAACAGCCGGAGGGCACCGCGATCTTTGTCATACCGGCTGACGGTGGCATGCCGCGGCGCATCACTGCAAATGCGGGCGACAATTGCGTCCCGTCGTGGTCGCAGGACGGCAAGTTCGTGTATTTTGCATCGAGCAGGAGCGGCGAATTTCAGATCTGGAAGGTTCCTGCGGCAACGGGTGAACCGCAATCGAGCCCGGCAAGCCAGGTCACGCGCGGGGGTGGATTTCGCGCTTTTGAATCGTCGGATGGCAAGTATTTGTATTACGCCAAAGGACGCGGCAAGACCGGGTTGTGGAGGCTGAGCCTCGGGAACGGTTCGGGCGGCAAAGAAGAACCGGTCTTGGAATCCGTTCGAGAATGGGGATGGTGGGCTCTAGGACCAGGAATCGTTTATTTTCTTGAACTGCCCGATTCCGGGGCGCGAGTTCATTTGAAGATGTTTGAGATTGCGGAACATAACGTGCGCGAACTCGCGACTCTCCCCTATCCAGTGCAGCTCGGGACGCCGACTCTGGCCGCGTCGCGCGATGGCCGCCACTTGGCATACACGCAAGTCGATGCTATGGAAGCGGACATCATGCTTGCGGAAAATTTTCGATAATTTGCTAACGCTAATGGGTAGCGCTTCCCTTGCAATGTGCATCAGTCTGTCGGGATCGATTAAGCCTGCAATTCGACTTCAATCTCACGAACAAGCGACGTCGGCGATCTGTCATTCCAAACGTTTTCCCAATAGATCTGGATGGCTTCACGTGCTCGGGCAGATAGCTCATCTATGGAAGCCCCGGTGATAAGAATCGTAGGTAATTCAGGCACATGCGCGCTAAAACCGCGCGAGTCGCCCTCTATCACCAGAGAATATCGACGGGTCATGATTCCGGCTCCTTTATTCCAGTTTGCCTCAAGATGGCGCGATAGGTGCCGGGGCGCACGTCATCTCCCGGTGCACCCGACACAACTGTGATTCGACCGTCCGTGCTCCGGAACACCTTATGATCTCCTTTGGTCCGCACGTGACGCCAACCGTTCTGTTCGAGCAGTCGTATCACCTCACGAACTTTGAGAGGCACAAAAAACAGGATACAGGATTAGGCGTACTGAGTTCCCAGACTGAACCGCCATTCCGCTGTTACACTCTCAATCCATGGGTTGGCTGAATGATCTTGGTAATCAGTGGGCCGGGGTTCTGATATTTTTGGTTTCGTTTGGAACGTGCTGGAAATCGTTCGGCGCGAGCGCTAGGCATGCACGATTTCGGTCGTATCCGCCGGAAGAGCGCTGCCTCTATCGTGAAATTCGGCTTCGATCATCGCAAACACCTGCTCAAGTTCCAAGAGTGCCTCGGTCCTGGTAGGCATCAACGCGTAGCAGCCGGAAATCGAAGGGATCTCTGCAACCCAGCCGGACGGCTGATTCCGATAAAGTACTACCTTGTATTCGTCCAAAGGCATCCGCTTTTCTCATTTTACGTCCGGGTCGCGCTACCACTTCGGCTCCGCTCAAAAGCGTTCCGTTCCGATACAATAAATGCAGAATCAAGATATTGGTGCGGGAGTTTGGACGGTTTGTGCGGAAAGTGAGAAGTGCCAGGCCCACACTGATTTATCGTCCGAAGATTCATATACATGCCGCAAGCAAACGACCCCGCGTTGGGTATCAATAGCTGGTTGGAAGACGAGCTTTACCATCAGTATCAATTCGATCGAAAGAGTGTAGACGAGGGCTGGACGCGACTGTTCCAGGAGTCGGGAGAGGGCGCGGCAGCGAATAACGGAGGCGGAACAGTCGTCGCGGAGAGGCCGGAAGCACCGCCGGAGCCGCCGAGGCAAGAACCACCGCAGCAACGCGTTCCGGAACAGGAACCGCCACAACAGCAACCTCCTCGTCAAGAACCGCCACAGCCTCCCC
>DAISJE010000545.1:0-3487 GCA_036821665.1 Bryobacteraceae bacterium
TCCAGCACAACCGCGAGGTTGCGGCCCACGCCGTTGATAGAACTCACGAGCCGCGTTGCGGTCGCATTGACCAGATACAAAAGCTTGGCATAGATCTCTTCTTTCGGCGGCATCGCAGCCAGTTCATTGATGGCCTTTATGTCGATGACCCGCCCTTCGACCATGCCGGCTTTAAAAGTGAACGCGGCATTGTCCTTCGAATATTTGGTGAGCGCTTTCGCCAGCGCAACCGGGTCTTTCGCCGTATAAGCGAGAGAAGTCATACCCTTCAAATCGCCGAGCAGATCCTTCGCCGATGTACCCTCGGAGGCTTTGGCGGCGAGATTGTTCTTAACCACCCGGTACTGCCCGCCTGCATCACGGATTGCTTTCCGCAGCCGGAAGTCCTGACTCACAGTCAGCTTTTCATAGCTGGTGACGAACAGGTTCTTGTTCTCCGCAAGAGTCTTTTGCAGGTCTTCCAAATCCTTTTTCTTTTCGTTCTTGTCCTTCATAATGTGCTCACATTCCAAGCCGCTTACGCTTCAAGTTCGGATTCAGCTTTCAACTCTATGCGGCCTTCGCATTAAAGGGAGTCACATCGAGTGGCACGCCCGGCCCCATGGTAGAACACAAAGTGGCACTTTTGACGTACTTGCCCTTAGCAGCAGATGGCTTCGCTCTAATAACCGCCTGAATCAGACTGTTCGCGTTTTCGAGCAGCTTATTGTTCGCAAAGCTGACCTTGCCCACCGGGGCATGAACCACACCCGTTTTGTCGACTCGAAATTCGACCTTACCAGCCTTGATCTCGTCGATCGCATTGCGAACATCGGTGGTCACCGTACCGGTCTTGGGATTCGGCATCAAACCGCGCGGGCCAAGCACTTTTCCCAACCGGCCGACGGAGCGCATCATGTCGGGAGTAGCGATGACGGCATCGTAATCGATCCAATTTTCAGTCTGGATGCGATTCACCACGTCGTCGCCGCCGACGAAATCTGCGCCAGCTTCCTGCGCTTCGCGAATTTTGTCGCCGGAAGCGATTACGAGAACTCGCTTCGATTTTCCCAATCCATTGGGGAGAACGACCGTACCGCGGACCATCTGATCCGCGTGCTTCGGATCGACACCGAGGCGCAGATGTACCTCGACGGTCTCATCGAACTTTGTGAATTTGATCTTTTGAACGAGCGTGACAGCGTCGGCTAGCTGGTAGGCTTTCGCTTCTACCTGCTTGGCCGCAGCTTCATACTTCTTACCGGGCTTTTGACTCATATAGACTGGTCCGAACGGCCCGAACGCAGACAAACGCGTCCTTGCCTCCCAAGTTGGCTGGAAACCTTTTCTAGAGTACCACAATAGACACAGCAGAGGGGCCGAAACAAAAGCGGCCGGCGCAGGATACGGTCAGCCGCTTTCGGGCACTCCAGCCGAAGAGGCTGGAACAACATTTACGCGCTTTGACGACGGAATTTTTTGCGAAACAAAGCCAAAGCGAAGATTCCGGCTCCGATAAGACCAAAACTCATCGGTTCCGGGGCGACGCCGACCACCTGCCCGTTGCGCACCTGAAAATCGTACCGACCCAGCACATTGGAATTAAGAGAATTAGCAATGAGCGCGTCCGGACCGCCATCGATCAAAGCGCCATTTACCAGAGAACCGGGAAGCTGGTAATACACGTTAGCCGCGCCGCTCAGCCCGTTGGAATAACCGGCTACCGCAGAGGTTCCGCCCAATCCATCCACTCCGCCGCTCGCTTCGCCGGTTTCCCATTGCATCGTGTTGTAATTGAACTCGACATCGAAGTCACCGGCTCCTACGTCCGACCGGTCCGTCAGGATCAGTTGGAACGTGTTGAGCTTGTCGATCTGCGAGCTGTAGTAACCCACCGCCGGCCAGTTCACGACGAAAGCATCATGTCCGTTATAGGTGGCGTTGCCATAATTAACGAGTCCACTCCCTGTGCCGCGCGTATCGACATCGGCAAAATAGGGCGCAATGATCGGAAATCCCACTCCGGCTGCCAATCCATTTGGGGTGTATTGGGCTAGCGAGTTCCCGAATGTTACATTGCCGTTGTTGTTTACATAAACCTGCGTGAAACTCTGACCGAAGAAGTTAACTCCGGATGCGCCGCCGATATTAAGCGTAACCGCATCGGTCGAGCCATCGTCGTTTGCCGCAAGAGTTGCCTGGTTACTAAGCGTAAGATTCACGACCGCGCTGGCGGCGTTCAACGCCGACGCGCAGCCAAATAAAATAGCTAAGGCCATGAAAGACTTCACAGTCTTCACGTGCATATCATTCCTCCAGTAATACATTACTTCGTTGCGATGCTTTTTGAAAGTAAATACAACTTAAATACAAAATAAATGGCATCAATATACAGACAAATTGGTTCTATAACTAGCCGCATGGGATATTACTAACTACGCCTATTGCGCCTCCATTTTGCGGTACCTCTGGTACCATTTCCCCGATGAGCAATCAATGGACTTTTCAGCGCAAGCCCTATTTATGAGGCCGCGGGGAGCATTGCATCCTTTGGCTGTCGTCTGTGGCGTCTTGCTGGCGGCCAGTATTCTTCCCGGCCAGACACCAAGAAAGAAACTGCTCGCAATCGGCGAGGAAAAGGGTTATCGGCATGAAGCTGTTTCACACGCGTTGGCGACCGTTGAGCGCCTCGGCCGCCAAAGCGGCATCTGGGACACCTACATCCGGACCGATACCGAGGCACTGACAAAACAGAAACTCGAATACAATGCCAAGAACCTGAACGATTTCGATGCCGTGCTGTTTTATACGGGCGGGACGTTAGAGATGGATGATCAAAAGAAGGCCGATTTTCTTTCTTTTGTTCACGACGACGGCAAAGGGTTCATCGCATTCCATAGCGCTGCCATCACTTTTACGGACTGGCCTGCGTACGGCGAGATGATCGGCGGCTACTTCGACGAGCATCCATGGGGAACGTTTGTTGCGCCCATTATCGTGGAGGACCCGCAGTTTCCGGGGATGTCTCAGTGGCCGCGCGAGTTTTCAATTCGCGACGAAATCTACCAAATCAAAGATTACTCGCGCGCGAACCGCCGCGTACTAATGCGTTTGGATGCGAGTAAGTTAGACCTGAATAATCCGCGTGTTCACCGGACGGACGGGGATTTTGCGGTGGCCTGGGCCAAGATGTATGGCAAAGGTCGCGTCTATTATTCCACTCTTGGACACGTCGAAACGAATTGGGACGATCCGCGATTTCAAACCATGGTAACGGAAGCGATCAAATGGGCTCTGGGGCTCGTAAATGCGGATATTTCGCCCAGGCTGCTGCCACATTGAACGCTGTGTTTAGGATGCTTGACAGAAGATCATTTAACTGCGCACTGGCCGGAGCGGCGCTGTCCGGTGCGGCGGCGGCACACCTGGATATCGGCATTGGCACATTTTCGTACCACACGCTGTCGATGCCTGACATGGTCATCCAGCTCAGGCGTTTAGATACTAA
>DAISJE010000546.1:0-3483 GCA_036821665.1 Bryobacteraceae bacterium
TAGTCTTGGTATTCGATGACGTCCATGCGCGATGGCACGGTGATCGCTACGAAGATTTCTCGGGCGTTAGTGGTTTGGATTTTGCCGAAGACAGCCGCGCCTTCGCTGTAACTGATTTTGACGATGACGGCCGTCCCGACATTATCCTCAAGAACCGCATGGGGCCGCAGTTGCGTGTGCTGCAGAACAACTGGGCCGGGCAGAACAAGTCTATTGCGTTCCGGCTCCTAGGAACAAAATCGAATCGCGATGCCATCGGCGCGCGGATTGAACTGGATGGCCAAACGAAATGGCTCGAGGCCGGTTCCGGTTTTCTCTCTCAGCACAGCAAGCAAATTTTATTCGGAGTGGGCGAATCGGCCGTAGCGCGTAATGTCCGCATCACATGGCCGTCGGGACAACTGCAGGAATTTTCCAATTTGCACGCCGGCAAAATCTATTCGATAACTGAGGCCTCAAAGGAAATCACGGTGCAACCATTTCGAGCACAAGTAAAGCTGCCTTCGCGCCCGGTTGTTGCGGACAACACGTTGAAATTGGAGGACACCTGGTTTCTCGAGCCGATCCCTTTACCGGAGCCGCAACACGGACCGGGTTTGCTCGTGTTGACCGACCGTGATCTTGCAAAACCGGAACGCCGCGAGCAGTACGAGATTTTCCGCCGCTACCTGTTCGATTGGCGAACGGGTCTGAAAACGCCGCTTGTTCTCTTACTGAATGCCGAAGGTCATGCCGTGAAGATCTACGCGAGTATGGAGAGTGCCCGTTCCGAGCCGCGAGCGTCAGCAAGCGGTCAGACACTTCCCTTTCCCGGCTTCTATATCGGCCAGCCTCACCGCGATTTCTTCAAATTCGGTGCAGCATTTCTCTGGTCCGGGTACAACGAACAGGCACTTCCGTATCTGGAACAGGTTTTGCGAAGAACGCCCGATAACGCGCGCGTTCTCGTACTCGTCGGTCAAATTCATCTTCAGGCTGAGAGGCTGGAGAAAGCCGAGAAGTATTTTCGCGATGCGCTGCGCGTCAACCCCCAATATGCGGAAGCGTGGTCCGGATTGGGTGACGTCTACCAGACGCAAAGTCATCAACAGGAAGCCCTGGCAAATTACGAAAAGGCGCTCGCACTGAAGCCGGACCTTTTGTATACGCTCCTGAATGCCGGGCAGGCATCGGACAAGCTGAACCGGCAACCCCAGGCTGAGGCTTACTATCGCCGCGCGCTTCAGCTTGATGCGAAATCGCCGGAGGCGCTGAACGGGCTGGGGCTCGCTATCGCAAAACAGGGGCACCCGGATGAAGCCAAAAAGTTGTTTGAGGAAGCTATCAGCTTGCGGCGCGACTATTCAGGCGCGATCAACAATCTGGGCGTCCTATATATCCAGGAGGGCAAAGTAAACGATGCGATTGCAGCGTTCGATTACGGTATCCGGGTTGCCCCCGACGAAGATATACTCTACTTAAACTTGGGCCGGACGTACACGCAGATGGGTAACATCGAGAAGGCGCGCCAGGTGATGCAGGCGCTGCTCGATCGCAAACCGGATAGCGCCACTGCGCGGCACGCGCTACAAGAGTTGAACAGCCGGTAATTGTATGCGGATTTTGGCATTGTTTGCGATAGCGCTGCTTACTCCGATGGAGCAGCAGACCATCAAAGAGATTTCGGACTCCGGCCGCTGTGCGAGCTTAGCCGAAAGGCCGGACACCCGCGTTGCTTCGACGCTGAAAGTGCCGCCGGGTCCACCGCCACTGCTCAGCTTTCGCTATTACGAGGGCAAGTTGCACCATCGCTACGGCAACTCGGAATTGATGTTGGACGATGCCGGCCATTAAAATCGCCCTTTTTCTACTGGTCCCGATTGTTGTCTTCGCAGGGGCCGCCCGTGACGAAGGTATCTCAGCGTTCAACCAGGGCCGCTATTCCGCTGCGCTCGCAAAGCTCCAGGAAGCCGCGAAGAATCCAGGGGACAAGACCGCGCACGTATTTCTTGCTCTTACACAGGCTGCTCTGGGCGATTGCGAGGCTGCTCTTCCCGGCTTGACTTCAGTTGATTCTGCCGATAGCGACGTTTACCGGCTGGCGAACCTTGCGGCAGTGAAGTGCTATAGCAATCTTGGCGATGACGCGAAGACATACGCAGTGCTGAAAACTCTGGAGCAACGCTTTCCGAACGATCCGGACGTGCTGTATCTCGCCGCCAAGCTGCACATGAAGGCATTCAACGACGCAACGTTTGCGATGTTCCAGCGCGCGCCTTCTTCGTACCGTGTTCACGAACTCTCGGGAGAGATCTTCGAAGTGGAAAATCGCTATTCCGACGCCGTCTCCGAATATAAAAAGGCCATCGAGCTGAACCCCAGCGCTCCCGAACTGCATTTTCGTTTAGGCCGCGCAATTCTTTTACAAAGCCACAGCGCCGAATCGCTGGAACAGGCCGCCGCGGAGTTCAAATCGGAGTTGAAGCTGAGTCCGGAGGACGGCGCCTGCGAATTCCAGTTAGGGCAGATCGCGCAAGTGCAAGGTAAGACGGCCGCGGCCAAGCCGCATTTTGAGCGGGCAGTTCAACTGTCTCCCACGTTCGTGCAAGCTCTGATCGCACTCGGAAAATTGAACTCACAAGAGAAGAAATACGATCAGGCCATCAGCCTGCTCTCCCGTGCGGCGCAATTGCAGCCGGCAAACGAAAGCGCGCATTACGCCCTGCTCACCGCCTACCGCGATTCCGGACAGATGGAGAAGGCCAAACAGGAAAAAGCAATTCTCGACAAGCTGCAAAAGCCGCCGGAGGGTGAATTTTCCGATTTTTTAAAAAAATTGGGCGAGCAGCCGAAGCAGTGAATCTTACTCGTTCTGTCTTGGTCGGTTGTGTCGCAATTTCATTGTCGGCTGCCGATTTTCATAACATCGCCCAGCAGGCCGGCTTGACCGCTTCATTCCCGAACGGCGGCAGTACGTCGAAGGAATACATCATCGAAACGACCGGCAGCGGGATTGCGTTCATCGATTACGACAACGACGGCTTGTTAGATCTATTTGTTCTGTCCGGAAAAGGCGGAACGAACCGGATGTACCACAACGAAGGACACGATAAATTTCGCGATGTAACGGATGCGCTGGGGCTCCGCTCGTCGGGCTGGGCTGAAGGAGTGTGCGCCGGCGATTTCGATAACGACGGCTACACCGATCTGTTCGTCACGTATTGGGGCCAGAACCATCTTTACCGCAACGTGAACGGCAAGCGCTTCGAAGACGTTACCGCGGCGGCGCATCTAACGCAGAGCCGCACGCGATACAACACCGGATGCGCGTTCGTCGATATCGATGACGACGGACACCTCGATCTGTTCGTGGCCAACTATCTGAAATTCGACCCGGCCACCACTCCGAAACCCGGCGCCAATCCGTACTGCTTTTATCGGGGCATCGCGGTGAACTGCGGCCCGCGCGGCTTACCATTCGACCGCAATATTCTGTATCGAAAC
>DAISJE010000547.1:0-3449 GCA_036821665.1 Bryobacteraceae bacterium
CGCGATATACTCGGCGTATGGCGTTAGCGCAGCATGCGCGCGTTTTGAGCCAACCCGTTGCCATCGACCGCCGCGCGGCCGACAATCTTCGCTTCATCCGGGACACCATGGAGCGCGCCGCGTCGTTTACGGCGGTGCCCGGCTGGGGCGGTGTGGTCATCGGTGGCACTGCGGTCGTCGCTGGAGTCATTTCGGCGGGTCGTGCGCCTCGCGCTCAATTTTCCGTTTGGGTAGCAGAATCGGTTTTGGCGCTGCTGCTCGCGTTTGTCGCCGTTCGCCTGAAATCGAAACGCTTGGAATTATCTTTACAATCGCGCGCGGCGCGCCGGGCGCTATTAAGTTTCGCTCCACCGCTGTTAGTTGGTGCAATCCTTACTGCCGTTCTCTATCAAGCCGGTGTTGTGAGCGCGTTGCCGGGACTGTGGTTGCTACTTTACGGTGCCGCGGTAGTTACCGGCGGCGCTTTTTCCGTCCGCATTGTTCCCGTCATGGGCCTGTGCTTCATGCTTCTGGGCGCAATATCCCTGCTCGCGCCGGCTGGTTGGGGTAATGGTTTTCTGATTGCTGGTTTCGGCGGCCTGCATATTGCTTTCGGAACGGTGATCGCAAGGAGGCATGGTGGCTAGACCCGCAATGGCGCGTGTGACCGATAGCGAGGTCGGGAAGCCACGTTCGCAAAGGCCCGTGAAAGTGGTAGCCGAGCAGGAAACTGTAGAGAATGCGCTTCCCAATCTGGATCGTGTTATCCACGAACGGATGCGGCTGGGGATTGTGAGCGCGCTCGCCGTCAATGACTCCCTCAGTTTTAATGAACTAAAAAAACTGCTGCAGACTACCGACGGAAATCTGAGCGTACACGCACGACGCCTCGAAGAAGCGAATTACGTTGAATGCAGTAAGAGCTTTGAAGGCCGCATGCCGAAAACAGAGTACAAGTTGACCGCGGCGGGCCGCAAAGCATTCGAACGGTATTTGGATCACATGGAAGCGCTGATCCAGGCCATGCGGGAACACTGAACGCACTGAGCGATGGGTGCCCAGGCGGGCGGCTAGACATTCAGTCCGCGCATTACGCCAAAATTACTTATCTGCGATCCCAACTGCGGTGGTGGTGATGTAGTACTTTGCAAGCAGATTGGGCTGCTCCCAACTCGGAAGTGACTGCGGATTTCGCACATATTTCAGAAACTGTTCTACTAACTGTCCGAAGGTGGACCCGCCGCGGACACGCAAATCATCCGGGATTATCACGCGAATCGAGCGGCCGTTCTTACGAAAACTGAGGTTGGGATAAACACCGGAAAGGCTTTTCAACTTCCTTATCAGAGCCGCTGTAAAGGCAGCCGGGTTCTCTCCGTCGTTTGGGATGACATCGATCTCGGACACATAGTGCTCAAGATTCGACTGTCTCACGCGAACCGTAGCCCGCGTGCCCCGATAAAGAACCAGATAGCTGTCGCTCAACGCGCCTGGTGACTCATACTCCCAACGATCGCTGATGGCAGCGTAAATGCCTCGGATCGTATACGAGGCAGTGTTGTTACAGAAATACCGGAGTTGATTATCGTGGACAGACTCCTGTAGAAAGGCCGGCCATCCCTTTGCATTTGTCAATCGCTCAAATTGGGGCAGTGTCAATACGATCGGCGAACGAGTGGCCTCGAGAACTTCGATATCGTGCCGGTAGTCAATGGCCTGGTCGGGGAAGAGAGTCCACATCTCGAGATCAACAAGATGTGTGCCGACGTCCGCAATCGCTTCTCCTTGTTTGCGAATATCCAGGAACCAGGGAGGCCGGATGATCACTTTCCCATCGTTGAATTTCACCAGAGAATGCAGGTTCTTGAGCTCTACCGCCGGCTGTGAAACAGTTCCGGTAAGTGGGCGCCCAAATATGTCGGGATCACGCATCAGTTCCCTTTGAATCTGGTAGGCAACGTTGAACCGCTCAGTCATTCCGTCGTAGAAGGCAACGTGCTTCTCTTTGGCAATGTTCAACGCCGCCTCAAGCGACGGGAAGTCCTTGCGGTTGATGATCCAGGGCTTGTCGGCGAGCACATTTTGCCCGGCGCGCAAGCAAGACAAAATGTATTGAATCTTTATGTCGTTGCGGCTGGCGATTACAACGATATTGCCGGGCGGTTCCCGTAACATCGACTGCAAAAAATCAGGACCGATGTGAGATTCAACGTGCCAAGCTGTCGGGTTTGAGGAACGATGATTGAAGTTTGCGAGGCTCTCCAAAAAAGCGGTGACTGCCTGTCCCGGGGGTGCATATACGTGTACTGTTGTCGAAAGGCCGGGGATCGAGTGCGCGAAGACAGCAGCGGCATGCGGATGTTGGGGATCGAGCACAATGATGTGCCGGGAAATTTCACCTCCCTGCACAAAACAGGCCGCTGACAAGATGGAAAGAAAAGAACAGACTTTTACAGTCATCCGAATCCACGACGTCATCACCATGAGAAATTCTGAACGCTCAGCCAAGATACCAGCCTCGCGCACCGATCGGTGTCAACTTACCTGAATTCTGGGGTGGCTGAGATCCAATGAATACTGTTAATAGGGCTGAACGATCCTTATCCGACTTGTTAAACTCAGCCGGATGGCCGAACTAGACTGGCTGCTCCAATCGGACCCAGCCATTCGCTGGCAGGTACTGCGCGATCTGGTTCATGCATCGGATCAGGCTGTCGCGGCAGAGCGCGCTCGAGTGGCTTACGAGGGTTGGGGCGCTAGACTGCTATCGATTCAGGACGAAGATGGCCAGTGGGCGGGGGGCGCTTGCTTCCCGGCGCGGAACTTAAATTGGCGCGCTGAGAACCAGGGGCAGCCCTGGACCGCCACGCTGCCAACCCTTCAACTGCTTTATGACTTCGGGGTCGACCCTACTTGTGAGCGTGTCCGCCGGGCGGTGGTATCAGTCAGAGATTACTGCCGTTGGGAGCACGCTGGGCAACCTTTTTTCAGCGGCGAGGTCGAGCCCTGCATCAATGGCAGGGTCGTCACTTTGGGCATCTATTTTGGTCAGGACGTAAATGGTGTGATCGCTCGGCTGATCGATGAGCAGCTCGAAGATGGTGGATGGAACTGCGAGGCGGAGAACGGTTCGGTTCGCTCGTCATTCGCGACCACGATCAACGTCCTCGAAGGGCTGTTGGCGCACGAGCGTGCAGGCGGTGGCTCTCCGGATTCGATTGCGGCTCGACGCCGAGGTGAGGAGTATCTTCTTGAACGACGACTGTTCCGGCGTAAGACCACGGGCGAAATCGTCAACCCGGCATGGCTGCAATTCTCGTTTCCCACCCGCTGGCATTACGATGTGCTGCGTGCCCTCGAATACTTCCGCTCGGCCGGGGATGTGCCCGACTCGCGCTTGGACCAAGCGATCAATTTGCTCCGATCCAAACAACAGTGCGATGGCACATGGCTGTTGGAGAACACGCATC
>DAISJE010000548.1:0-3419 GCA_036821665.1 Bryobacteraceae bacterium
ATCCGCAATACACCGGTGGTTACCTCAGTGACGTCGCTCCGAATGGTGCTACGAGCAGTGACCAGCTCGGCGTGTTCTTGGCTTCCAGCTCGAATTTCAACCAGCCATCACAGGCGTTCTCAAGTAATCCACGCAGTCTGACACTAGCGCTTAAGCTGATCTTTTGAGCTTTCGTCTCGCTTATCAAAGGGGGCCTGCGGGCTCCCTTTTTTTTGGTGTGCGCGGGGACGCTTGCCGGCGGGTAACTACCCCGCTTCGTGTTACCATACATAATGTATGGTAAAGACGACGGTTTACCTGGATGATGAAATCGTAGCGGCACTCAAGGGCATCTCCAAACGTTCGGCGAAACCCCAGGCTCAATTAATTCGCGATGCGCTGCGTGCTTTCACGACTACGGATAACACTCCGCCATTGCCCGCCGGCTTGGGAATGTTCGATAGCGGCCATACGGATACATCCGAACGCAGGCATGAATTACTCAGGCAGGCAGCGCGATCCCGGCGATGGCGGTCATAGCCGATTCTGGTGCTGTATACGGTCTCTATGACCGGGGAGACGCCTTTCACGCGCATCTCCGCACAGCAGTAGAAACGGTTCGTGACCGCGTTATCATTCCGGCTCCGATCCTCGGCGAAATTGATTACCTGCTACGCGCCCGGCTGGGAAATGCTGCTCTCCTCAGGTTTCTAGAGGACATTCAGGAAGGCGCGTTTATAGTCGAGAGCGTAATGTTGTCCGATCTGCGCAGGTGTGCGGCGCTAATCGCAAAGTACCACGATCTCGATTTAGGTTTATCTGATGCCTCGGTAATTGCCCTCGCAGAGCGATTCGGCGTCAATCAGATACTTACTGTGGACCAAAGAGACTTTCGCACGATACGCTCCGTGCACGGTCGGCCATTTCGTCTCTTGCCTGCGGATCTTGGCGGATAGGCTGGCGTGTGCTTGCCCTCTCCTCGCCGCTTTCGCTCATCACCGATCTGATGCGCCGCTCTGTGACTCGACCGTCCTCCTCTCCCAGGGCCACTGTGAAATCTGTCGCGCTCGCCACAGGTATGCCACAACTCCGAACACCACCGCCGCGACGCCGGCGGCAATGTAGAGGCGTCCGCTCGTGACTAAAATGAAAATCCAACCTGCCAGCGCGACGAGCACAGGAACCGGATAGAGCGGCATCGAAAACGGGCGCGCAATATCCTTGCGAATTCGGCGAATCAGAACCACTGCAATGCACTGCGCGGCGAATTGCGTAACAATCTGGATGACGATCAGCGCCTTGATTAGCGCTTCCAGCGGGAGAAAGCACGCCAGGGCGGACATCAGGCCCATGAACACGACCGAAAACGAAGGGAAGTGCCGTTTGGGATGTACACGCCCGAACACCGAGAAGAAGTGACCTTCCGCTGCTGCCGCGTAAGGAACGCGTGTATAGCCGAGCAGCACGCAAAACACCGACGCAAAGGCTACCCACAGGATCAGGCACGTAGCTAGGGCCGCCGCCTTCGCGCCATACAGGCGTTCCATAAAATCGGAGACAATTGCCGTGGAGTGAATCGCTTCCTGCCATGGCAAAACTCCAATGATGGAAAAACTCATCGCCAGATAAAGAATCGCGAGAACTCCGATCGAAAGAAGCACGACACGCGGTATGTTGACCGTCGGGTTTTTTATTTCGCCGCCAATGAGACAGACATTGAAGTAGCCGCTGTAGTCGTACATGCTGATGAGAGTTGCGCCGCCCAAACCTACGAAAAAGGAGGGCGATAAATGAAATGCGCCTGCCGGGAAGGCGAAGGCCGTCGATGCACTGAAATGCCACACGCCGCCCCAAATGATCATCCCGAACGCGGCGAGTAGCCCAATCCAGAGAACCGTTGAAATTTTTCCGATGGAGCGGATGTCGCGATACAGCAGCGCGGTCGCCAACAGACAGACGCCGATAGCGATCAACTTATGCTCGGAGGGAGTGAGCGAGGGCGCCAGGTAGCGCGCGTACTCCGCAAAGCCGACCGCTCCGGAAGCGGCCGTCAACGGAGCGGAAATCATCACTTGCCAGAGAAAAAGGAAGCCCATTAAGCGACCCAACGAGCGCGGTCCGAAAGCCTGTTGCAGATAATCGTAAGAGCCGCCCGAGCCCGGCATCGCTGCTCCTAATTCCGCCCACACCAGACCGTCGCAAGCTGCGATGATCGCGCCTAGAATCCAGCCCACCAAAGCCTGCGGCCCACCCATGCTCGCTAAGATCAGTGGGATGGTTACAAACGGACCAATACCCACCATGTTCAACATGTTGGAAGTGAGGGCAGGGAACAAGCCCATTTCGCGCCTGAGTGCGCCGCCGTTATTTTTTGCGGTTGCGCTCACGAGCGGAAACTCAAGTCGCGATTAGAAACCGAATTGGACATACTGGAAGACTAACAGCTATGAATCTGTTGCCGAAAGACGAACGATTTTTTGATCTGTTCCAGCAGCATGTCCGGATCCTCTGCCAGGCATCTGCTCTGCTGATTGCCGGTTTGCGGGCCGGGTATGAGCAGGTCTGCGATATGTCCAAGCAGATGGAAGCCCTTGAACGGAACGGAGACGAACTGATTCATCAAATTTTTCGCACCCTGCAATCGACGTTTATTACGCCCTTCGATCCCGAAGATATTCAGACGCTGGCCACCACGCTCGACAACGTTCTGGATTCGATTGAGGACGCCACGTTTCGGATCGTTGCATACCCTTTGGATCCGATACCGGAGCCGGCTACTCAGCTTGGACGAATGATTGATGAATCATGCCAGGCTTTATCGCGGGCGCTGGGCGCCTTACGGGATCGCAAGCCGGTTTGGGACGACTGCATTGAAGTGAACCGGCTGGAAAATGAAGCCGATGCGATCGAGCGTACGATGGTGGGGAGACTTTTTAGCTCCCAAATCGATCCCATCAATTTGATTAAGCAGAAGGAAGTATTCGAGATCCTGGAAAACACGACGGACCTTTGCGAAGATGTCGCCGATGTTATTCAGAACGTGGCTGTAAAGAACAGCTAATGTCGACGTTCGGACTTGTTGTCATCATCGTCTGCATTGCGCTCGTTTTCGATTTCGTTAACGGCTTCCATGACGCGGCGAATTCAGTGGCTACTGTCGTCGCGACGCGCGTTCTGTCTCCTCTTCAGGCTGTGGCGCTGGCCGGCGTCTTCAACTTCCTGGCGGCATTTCTTCTAGGGACCAGTGTCGCCTCGACGATTGGACAAGGCTTTGTAAACACGGATATCGTCACACCGTATGTTTTGCTGGCCGGTCTTTTAGGAGCAGTGACCTGGAACCTGCTGACCTGGTATTTCGGGCTGCCCATCAGTTCGTCGCACGCATTGATCGGCGGATATGCGGGCGCGGCGCTGGCCAAGGCCGGCGTACATGGATTAAT
>DAISJE010000549.1:0-3408 GCA_036821665.1 Bryobacteraceae bacterium
CAAAGACCATCACACTCTCTTTATCGGCAGTTTCGGCCGCTAAATCCGCGGATAAGTCAATCAGGGAGCGAATATAGTTCCAGGTTCGCGTCCGCGTGTTCTCGTCCGCTGTCGTGGCGTGCAGCCCGGCCGGCCCAACCAGCAACCAATGCAGCCCGACGAAATGGAGTCCTGCTTCCCGCATCGCGCTGCCCAGGTTCTTTCGGTCGCCAGGAGTTAGTTCCGCTGCATTCTGCCTCAGCGTAAACGGCGCAATTTCTAAGCCGGTATAACCGAGGTCGTGAAGCTGGCCGCACGTCCGGGCAAAGGACCGCTCTTTAAAAAGCTCATTGCAGATCGCGAAGCGAAAGGGAACAGCCACTCCAAACCAGTATCGGCCATCCGGCTTCCACAAAAAAAGCGGGACCCTGGTCTGACTGATCGGAGTCCCGCTTGATGCTTATCGATCCGGTTAGAGCTTTCCACCTGCATGCGTAGCGTCGGCTCTATTCAGGTCCGCAGCGGAGGTTGTGGCCCATTCGTCTGCTTCCTTCTCGGCCTGCTCACGCGTGACGCCATAGCGTTGTTGGATTCTGCCCACCAGTTCATCTTTCTTTCCGCTTAACGATGTCAAATCATCGTCGGTGAGTTTGCCCCAGCGCTGTTTAACCTTTCCTTTTAATTGTTTCCACTGGCCTTCGAATTGATCTGAATTCATGTCGACTCCTTCCTGGCCTATTGGGGCAATCACCCAGCCAAAACCGGAACGCCTCTGTTTTCTTCAGGGCCGCTTTCTCCGTACGTGAAAATTCTTCCGTTTGGCTAATTTTTCCCCAAGTAGAAGTGCGAGTACGCCCGCTCTGGGATACTCAGAAATAGTATGTGCCGGGATGAAGTGCTGCTCGAAACAAAGCTGCCGCTACCGTTAGTTGCGCGGGGTAAAGTCAGAGACATTTACGATCTTGACGACAGCCTTCTCTTTATTGCATCCGATCGGATCTCTGCCTTCGATTGCATTCTCGGCAGCGGCATTCCTTGCAAAGGCCGCATCCTGACACAAATGTCGCTGTTCTGGTTCGATTTTCTGCAGGATGTGGTGCCGTCTCATTTGCTGACCGCCAATGTTGCCGAATATCCGCGAAAGCTCTCTCGATATCGCAAGAAACTGGATGGCCGCTCCATGCTGGTGAAAAAGGCTCAGATGATCCAGGTCGAATGCGTAGCGCGCGGATATCTGGCGGGGTCCGGGTGGAAAGAATATCGTGAAAAAGGATCGGTCTGTGGGATTCCGCTTCCGCCGGGAATGCGCGATGGAGATCAGCTTCCGGAACCGATTTTCACTCCAGCGACAAAGGCGCAGACGGGACACGACATGAATGTGTCGTTTCAATATGTGGCGAAATTGCTCGGCGTGGATCTGGCAGGCCAACTCAGAGATCTGACGCTGGATCTATACGGACGTGCGGCTAAGTATGCCTTGCAGCGCGGCATCATCGTTGCCGATACGAAGTTTGAGTTCGGTTTCGTAAATGAGCGGCTGGTATTGGCCGATGAAGTTTTAACCCCCGACTCATCCCGCTATTGGCCGGCGGATACGTACCGGCCTGGCGGCCCGCAGTATTCTTTCGACAAGCAATATGTTCGCGATTACTTGGAAACTTTGAACTGGAATAAACGGCCTCCGGCTCCATCGTTGCCGCGCGAGGTTATTGATAAGACCAGCGAAAAGTATGCGGAAGCATTTACACGGCTAACCGGCCGCACATTATCATTAGGAGCGGCCTAAGGAGTGCAAACTATGTGGTCCTTCAACTGGTTGGATATCGCGCTAATCATACTAATCGTGGCATCGGTTATAGCCGGATTGCGCACGGGTTTTGCACGCGTCATTATCGGGTTGGTCGCGACTGTGGCCGGCATTATCGCTGGATTCTGGTGCTATCGGATTGTTGCCGGTCAACTTCTGGCTTGGACACGCCTGGATGAGCGCATGGCGAATATTTTCGGGTTTTTGATCGTTTTTGTGGGCGTTCTGATCGTTGGAGCCTTACTCGCGACTGTTTTAGCCAGATTGTTTCGCTGGATGGGGCTCTCCTGGTTCGATCACCTGCTGGGTGGAGTAGCCGGTTTCGTTCGCGGCGTGCTGGTCATCGCTGTCCTGGCGGACGTATTTGTCGCCTTTGCGCCCTCGCCTGCTCCAGCGTTTTTGCAGAGCTCCCGGTTGCTGCCCTATGCCAGTGAGTTGGGCATCGCTCTCGCGCAGCTTGCCCCGCGAGAACTGAAGGATTCGTTCAATCATCAATTGGACAATCTGAAACAGCTTTGGGCCGTTCCTGCGGCACGGCATGTGCGCGACGTTTGAGAATCCCGGTGGCCGCGATTTGCTGATCATTTTCGACTTGGATGGCACTCTTATAGACTCGAGCGCGGACTTGGCTCTCTCTATGAACGCCACGCGCCGCCATTTTGCACTCGAACCCCTGGATCCGAATCTGATCTATTCTTACGTGGGTAACGGCGCGCCTACACTGATTCGCCGCGCGATGCCTGCCGGTACCCCCGAGCAGCACTTGAATGATGCCTTGGCATTTTTCCTCCAGTTTTATCGAGCACACGCGCTGGAGCACACGCGCCTTTACACGGGCATTCGCGAGGCTATCGAGGATCTCTCCGCCGACGGGCACAAGCTGGCGGTTCTGACGAATAAGCCCGTCCGCATCAGCTCCGATATTGTTAGCGCTCTGGGCTTGCAGGAGAGATTTGTTCGCGTATACGGCGGTGACAGCTTCGCTCATAAAAAGCCGAATCCCATAGGAATTCTGCAGCTTATGCAGGACACCGGCGCTCGCGTGGATGAAACCGTTATGATCGGCGACAGCGCCGTAGATGTCGAGACCGCGCGCAATGCTGGCGTCCGCAGCTGCGGAGTCTTATGGGGATTTCAACCCGAATCGTTCGAACAGCAAAAGCCGGATGTCACGGTAAGCCGGCCTGAAGAAATTTTGCACTTCGTTTCGGATGGAACCCGTCATCAGAACGGAAACGTCAGTATGCCGTGACCAGGCTCGAGCGGAAGCGGCACTCAAGAATTGCCGTTGCCGTACTGCTCGGAGCCATTACGTGTGCGGCGCAACAACCGCCTGAAATTAAGCAGTCGCGTGATCCATCCGCGCTCGCAGCGCAATGGCTCGATAGCCCGGATCCGCGCTTACAGGCTTGGGCAATTTACCTGATCCGCCACAATAATCTGGATGTTTTCTCGACTCGCCTTGAGGAGATCCTCTTAAGACCTATACCCGACGGTGTTCAAGAACAGGACTGGAACGCTGTTCAGCTAGCGGCGCTTGATGCACTCATCCAAATGAATGTAAGTCTTCCCGCTTTCGGACTTCACGACCTGGCTGACCGGTTTCCGACCGAGGTGTTGAT
>DAISJE010000550.1:0-3405 GCA_036821665.1 Bryobacteraceae bacterium
AACTGCGGCTGTTCAAGGCGGAGTGCGACGTGGCGCCGGGGGTAGTCGTCCGTCGCACCGGCGGCCACACCCCCGGTCACAGCGTGGTCCGCCTGGCGTCCGGCGCAGACCGGCTGACGTTCGCCGGGGACGCCGTCTTCCAAGTCGGGTTCGACCGCCCCGACTGGCACAACGGCTTCGAACACTACCCCGAGGAGGCGACCCGCGTCCGGGTCGGTCTTTTGCGGGAGTTGGCGGCGACCCGCGAGCCGCTCGTGGCCACTCACTTGTCGTTCCCGTCCGTCTGTCATGTGGCGGTCGCCGGCGACGTCTTTCGTTGCGTACCAGCCGTGTGGGAGTACTGACCGCGTTGTTGGGCTAGGGCCGAACTAGCGCCGCACCAGACCGGGGTCGCAAAGCCGGCCCCGGCACCGCAGCGGGGCTTACCTGATCACCAACCGCGGTTGCCAAAGTAAGCATACGCCGGAGGCCCTATTGCAGTCCTTCCCAAATACGGCAGCATCAACCGCAAAGGAGTTTCTGCCGTGAAACAGGTGTGGCCGGGAATCAGCTCAGCTAGCAACGCGATTCGATGTCGCCCCAGCAGTTCGCGAAGCCGTCGGTTTTCCTCCTTTACCCGACCAAGTTCGTTATGCATGATGCTTGCCCGCGCTGACCAAGGTTTCTACAAATTTGCTGAACCGCTGTTGCACGTCGGATATTGTTCTAATCGGAAAGCCGAGGTCGCGAGCTAGGGCCTCCAATTCCGGGCCCCACTCAGGCCGAATTGTCGTGTTGGGCGGAAAATTGTGAGTGGCTCGTTCTTCGAAGACGCGGCGGACCGCGGTTCCTGTTTCCGCGTAGTTCAGCTCACCGAGCGTGTCGATCAGCAGGATATCCAGAATGTCGCGCGCTCGCGCGGCAGAAAAAGGCCCGGTGCAAGCGTGCAGCTTTTGTGCGACCTGGTCGGCGAGTTTTAAGCATCGAACTGGCGAGACAACGGGAATCCCCAATTCTGCAACACCATGAACTCGCGGTGCGATCAGATCGATATTGTCGAACTTGGCTGGCCCGAGGTCGACGTCGATCGTCTGCCACGAGCGTGTCTTGTATTGAAGCGCCACTTGAACTCGGATCGTATCAGCCTGGTCCATGTTGCGGGTTTGAGCTTTGGCGCGAAACGTGAACTGATCGAAGCCGAGGTTCAGAGCTGCGGACAGCGTTTGAAGCCGGTTCGCCCGCGTGGCATCGATGCCGAGGTCGAGGTCCTTCGTAGCCCGCGCCCTTTGTGCAAAACGCAGTTCCATGGCGACGCCTCCTTTGAGGTAATACGTGCCCAGAATACCTTCAGCAAGAGCTCTCTCCAGAAGGCCACAGAGCGCGAGAAAAGACACCCAACGCCGTAATCGCTCTTGATCGATGCCTTGCTCCCTTGCAACACGTGCCAGGGTCTTTTCGAGGCGCTCCGGTGGTCTAGATCTGAAAGTCATATGTCATTGGCTCCGTCGTGGTCGCGCAAATCTCGAAGGTGCAAATCTACTTTGTGTCGGAGTCGCCTTGCTTCGGATTCTTCGATGAATCCTTCACGGCGGGCTTCCAAAATCGCCTGACGAATCAAATCAACCCTGGCACCTGAGCTGAGTAGATCGTAGACGGTTCGGCTTATGGTTGTTACCGGTATACCTTCGTGTATGCGGATGTCGTTTTCCATAAGTGAATTCCTGTGCACAACGACTCCCTTTGGCTGTTGCCGCCGAAGCCGGGCAGAGCTGGGGACAGTCAGATGAATAAGGGCGGGGTTAGCGTCCGAGATCCCATACACGTTGAGCGCTGTCAGGTGCGATATGGCAACCGCTTCGGGTCCGCGATTAGCCCTTGCCCAAAGCACTGCCTCAAGGTACTGAGAAAACCGGCCGGGCGGAAAATACGGGATGCGATACACGCCGCGAGAAGTCCGTTCGAGGCGCCCGCGTTGCACGAGTCGAGCTAAGACTGAGTCGGTAACGCCGGACTGTCGCGCCTGCTCCGCCGTCACCAGACCGTCATGCTCTTCTGCGATGGTAACCAGTTCATTGAAGCGTGACCGGGGCATGTCAATATCATTCCATAATGGAACTATATTGACAAGATTACTATCGGCGCAATGCACCTTCATCTGATTTTTACGTTCAATTTGTCACGCGGCGCAATTGTTCGCGACAAGCCATGTGCCCTGCCGAAGACGTCTATACCCCGCTTCAAGAATGCCGGTTCCATCGCGCTTGCGCACTCCTCCTACCCCGCTCGCGCTTTTCCTCCGGGCTGACCGTCGCCCAATAATTCCGCGAGACTTGCCCCATGGTCCTACGGAACACTTCTGATTGGCCAGGGCTCTTAATATTTCTGTTCAAGGCGGAAGTTCGTATCTGTATTTCCCGGAGCAAGGCATCGAGGCCTTTGCTGAGCGCTTCGTAGCGCGACAGTTCGCATTCCTTCGCAATCCGGTTCAGCTTCTTGTAAAACGAGTCGGTTGCCTCAAGCCAAACAGGCCGCCTCGTATCATCCTTATCTTTCTCTTTATTCCGGGTTCGCTCTCCCGGAAACAATCCCCTCACGATTTCACTCCTGGGCAGATTCATCGAGGCCTCCGCTCGTCAACCACCGCGTAGGCATGATCCACGACCAAGCTCATCCCCTCGGTGCTGATCTTGGCCGGGCACTCTGGCCAGAGCACGCGGATGGAGTCTAGCCATCCGTCGAGTTTCTCCCGGAATCGGCGTGGCCGGGCATATTCAATCGATCCGATCTGGCTGGCCAAACCGTATGCGCCGAAAAGCGGAATCCTTTCTTTCCCCTTTGCCAAAAAACAGCGATACGACAGCCACATAAATAAGTCCAGCACCGCCGGTGCTCCCGCCAATACTTTGATCGCTTCCAGATCTGCCGGAATCGGATGCGCCGTTATCTCGCGATAGAATTCATCGCTGAGCACGATGACGTTCTCGAACTGATCCGAAATAGGGTATTGCTCCGGATCTCTGCTGTACCAGATCCGGGCCTCGTTGAAGAAGCTGAACCGCGATCGTTGCACGACCTTCGCCGTTCCGGTCGACGTATCCGTTCCGAAGAAGATCGTAGCCCCGAAAATCCGTTCAAAGGCAGCCACCAATCGCCGATACTCCTTGCCGCCCCTTTGCATGCCGAACGTTTCGAGCATTTCAGCAGCGGTTCGGAATCGAATTGTTTGGCTTTGCTGCCGGACGGCCAACGTCGCTAAGTAAATCGGAACCACACGGTCCTGCCCGAACGGCAATCCATAGTGCGGATGCCCAGTGATCTGCAGAACGAAAGCGCCGTTGCGACGCTCGTACAGCATTTCGCCGGCGGGCGGCTTGCGCACCGGCAGGCCCACATAAGACAAAAGGTCTCGAGCTGAATCCCACGTTC
>DAISJE010000551.1:0-3400 GCA_036821665.1 Bryobacteraceae bacterium
CGTGACGGAAAACCTTTTCGAAAGACATATCAAGCCGTTATTCATCGGATCATAACTGTGTCGCTGGAACTGTTCAATTTGAAAGACCGAGTAGCTGTCGTGATGGGAGGAACCTCCGGAATCGGCCGGGCCATTGCCATAGGCTTGGCGGAAGCCGGTGCAGATGTCGTCGCTACCGGGCGGCGTCAGGCATTGGTGGAGCAAGTCTCAGACGAGATCGAAGCTACCGGCCGTAAGAGTCTTCGAGCGGTTGCAGACGCATCCAACAGGCAATCGGTGGATGCATTTCGAAACGCGGTTCTCGATTGCTTCGGTAAAGTCGATATTCTGGTCAACTCCGCAGGCCAAATCTTTCGCAAGCCGACAGCGAGCATCACGGAAGCGGAATGGAACGGCTTGTTAGACGTAAACCTTACCGGCACTCTGCGCAGTTGTCAGAGTTTTTATGAACCGCTTGCTGCGAGCGGACACGGCAGAATCGTCAATATCGCATCGTTGAACTCTTTTGTCAGCTTCTTCGAAGTCGCCGCTTACGCCGCATCGAAGTGTGGGGTTCTGGGACTGACGCGCAGCTTGGCCATCGAATGGGCGTCCAAAGGTATTAACGTAAATGCGATTGCGCCCGGCGTTTTCCGAACCGAGTTGAATTCCCAGCTCTTGGACGGCAGTGAACGCGGCCGTGAGCTTCTGACGCGAACTCCCATGAAGCGATTCGGGAAAATTACGGAACTCGCCGGCACGGCGGTCTTCCTGGCATCCGACGCTGCAAGTTTTATAACTGGCCAGTGCATAGCGGTTGATGGCGGCTTCCTGGCTTCGGGTGTCAACGTCTAGCTCACGTTCCTCACAACCACTCCCTTCGGTAATGGCTCAGAAAGCGTTCCCAGCGTTTGAACAGCATACCGAGCCGCGCGCGCGAGCAAGCGGTCTTCAGCATTCAGGGTGACGAACTTGGGCTAGGATACGTCTTTTCGAACGGCACTCTGGCCTTCGCCGAATTCTCCTTCGATCGTGCACGTAGTCGATGGCGGGCACGCAGGCAACAGCAGCAATCTACGCCGCAGAAACCGTGTCGGCTTCCGTCGATCTTGCTGCAATTTGACTGACAATCTTCAACACTGCCTCCACCTCAATCGGTTTTGAGATATAGCCGTCCATGCCGGCAGTCAGGCACTTCTCCCGATCACCCTCTAAAGCATGTGCAGTAAGTGCATAGATGGGAACACGTGAATTGAGAGCGCTGCCTTGCCGGATGCGCTGCGTAGCCTCGAATCCGTTCGTTTCCGGCATCTCGATATCCATAAGGATCAGATCGAAGCCTTCTTTCGAACAGAGTTCGAGAACCTCTCGTCCATTCGTGGCTTCGGTGACGCGGTGTCCGGCCGTTTGAAGCAGCTTCGTCGCCAGCCGGCGGTTCAAGGCGTTGTCTTCGGCGATAAGTATCCGGAGCGGTTTGCCGGGCATCGCCGCATTAAGCCTGCTTTGGGCCTCGGCAGCAGTAGGTTGGAGTGGTTTGCGGAACCAGGCGGTGAACTCAAATGTGCTGCCGGTGCCGAGTTCGCTCTTGACAGTGATGGTTCCACCCATCCTTCGCACAAGTTTGCGCGCTATTGCGAGTCCGAGCCCTGCGCCCGCTACTCTGTTACCGTTTGCCTGTTTGTCCAGCTCGAGCGGTTCAAAGATATTCTTTTGCCGCGCTACCGGTATGCCGGTCCCCGTATCCGTTACCGAAATGCGTACTAAAACGGCATCGGTGGATTTCGATTCAAGCGTGGCGGTTATCGTCACCCCACCCGACGTGGTGTATTTGACGGCATTTTCAAGAAGATTGAACATCACCTGCCGCAAACGGGCAGGATCGCCGCGCAATACAGGCGGGATTTGCCGGTCAAGCTTACAAGAAATTGTCAGTCCCTTTGCGGCTGCTTCCGGTTCAATCGTCTTGATCGCCGAATGAATGCAGCTTTGAACGGAAAACCTGGTCTCCTCGAGTTGCGGTCCGCCGGTTTCTACTCGCGAAAATTCGAGTACGTCGTTGACGACATGCATCAGCCATTGGGCCGAGGTGCGAACGGTTCCTAAATATTCGCGCAGCTCGGGGCTGACTTGCATCCGGAGAGCTAATTCCGTGAAGCCGGCAATCGCGTTCATCGGCGTGCGGATCTCGTGGCTCATGCTAGCCAGAAACTCGGCGTTTGCCCGGTTCGCAGCTTCCGCTGCTTGCCGCAATGAAATTTCGCTCGCGATTGCTACGCGCATGTGCCGGGTAGCTTTCTTGATAAAGAAGCGGACCGAAAGCACCCAAACACTAATCAGGGCCACAATACTCGCCACGAAAACCACAGCCGCGTTTGTATCGAGCGACGATGCTTCGATCAGGCTCATACTTTGTATCCCACTAGTCCCTTATCGGCAGCCTGGAAGATTTTGAAGAGGCTAAGCGGGTATTTAGTTTAGTAATCCAGCCATTCCTGGCGGCCATCCTGCTCGTTAGTAAGTAGCCATTCGACGACGCGGTCGTCGAGATCTTCGGGAAAACCGGTTTCGAGCAAGCGAGTGGCGGTCGTAACGATCTCTAGTTTGCGAGTTTCCAGCGGTTTGCCGGGCGGACGGTGGTCTGTTTGAAAAACAACGTACCAGGAGAGCCTGTCGGCGTCTGGCCGCTGGTCTGAGACCTCCGCCAAATGGCAGGTCCAAGTCGCGTCGTTTACCACAAAGTCTTTATTATTCAATGGGAAGGCCAATCTGAGATCGTACTCTGGCATCGTCTACTAGACAATCGATGGAGGGGAACGTTACAGGCATCAGCTTGCGCTCATCGTCGCGAGGGAGAAACGTTCTCTCTGTAACAGTGCGTCTCATTTTACAGAGTTACAGGCACACGGATGCACTTTTGTTGTGCATGTTGAATTCCGGGGGGCTAAATCGCACTCTTTAAAAACCGCCGCGAAGCCGGCCGGGTTCTCGCGGAACACCTGAAACCGCTTATTACCGAATCGACCGCCTTGGTCCTCGCTCTTCCCCGTGGAGGAGTTCCGGTAGCCTTTGAGATCGCTCGCGCTTTAACGCTCGAGCTGGATGTTTTTCTCGTTCGCAAGCTCGGCATGCCGGGCGATGAGGAACTCGCGATCGGTGCTGTCGCAAGCGGTGGCATCCGGGTACTCAATCATGATTTAATCGACTATTTACGAGTTCCCGCCAGCCTGCTGGATCAGGTTACCGAACGCGAAGAAAGCGAGTTGCGACGCCGCGAGCAGCTCTATCGCGAGGACCGGCCTCCGATCTCGGTGAAGGATCGCACCGTGGTGGTGCTCAACAATTCCGTGCTCTACGCGGAGATGGGTGGCCAGGTCGGCGATTCCGGTGAGCTTTCCAGCTCTGGAAAGCTCTGGCGCATCGC
>DAISJE010000552.1:0-3389 GCA_036821665.1 Bryobacteraceae bacterium
GAACGTAGGGCGGGCTTGAGCCCGCGCGAGGCTTCAGCCTCGCTCTAGCCTTTGGACATGGTGCCAAAGCTGCGTGGCGCACGCCTTCAGCGGGCAGTTCACTGCCCGCGTTTGCGGCGTGAGGCTTCAGCCTCGTCCGCGCCGGGTCCCCTGACCCCGCTTTTCGCATTTTCATCCTTTTTCTGACTCGCCGCGCTAGCACCCTACTCTTCGCGCAATACGGTCGCCCGGTCGATACGATCGTCCCCTCCTATTTATTCCGGCTTGCGTTTTCTCGGTCGCCGCCCCGCGCCTGCTCCCGCGGTGCGTTTGCGAGCCGGTGCTTTCTTCGGCTTCGGTGGTGGCGGATTGGGTTCGAAAATGGTCGGCTGCCCTTCCACGATGGGCTGCGGCTCGTCTTCCTCCTCGATGATCGCCTCCGGAGCGGGTTCGGGAAGAGCAGGTGGATAGAACTCCGCTCCCAGATGCACAATCAGGCCGCGTTCCTCATCCGGCTCGGTACGAACCACTGTCTTGTCCTGCGCATAATTGAGAAACTCGGAGAACTGTTGAAAACCGAACTTCGCGAGATCGAAATCGGGGTGTTCGGCCTGCATCCACTGCTCGAGTTCTTCCGCTGTTGCACCTTCTTCGAGCTCCATGCGGTGAATCTCCAGGACGTCGCGCAGTTTCGGCAAGCCTTCTTCCGGACGTGCAGCTACTTTTTCCGGCCCACGGCCGCCGCGCCGCTCAATAATGTAGCGTCCACCCGAGCCGCTGACATCGATGAACTCGGCTTTCTTCAGCTTTTCCACGAAATCGGAAAAGCTGCCCGCCCCGTAAGCGCGCTCGCTGAATGCCGGATCGAGCTGCAGCATTGTGCTCTTTAGGAGGCCAAGCTGCGGTTGCACGGCGCGACGCTCCAGAACTTGCAGCGCCCGTTCAACAAGGGGCATCGCTTGCCCCAATTCGAGTGGAGCGGGACGCGGGCCGCGCTCCTTCCGTTCCTTACGCTCGGGTCGCTCCTGCCGCTCGCGACGATCCGGCATCGGCGTAGGCACGATGCTGGCGCCATCCTCGAGCAGCGATTCGTAGCTCACAAACTCATGGCAGTTTTGCTGCAGGATCGTGCTCGTGAAGGCTTTTCCCCCTAATACGAATACCGTCTTGCCATACTCTTTAAGCTTGTTAACGAGCGGAATAAAATCGCTGTCTCCGCTGACGATCGCGAAGGCGTTTACATGGGCGTGCGTAAAGGCCATTTCCAGGGCATCGAGCGCCAGGTTAATATCCGCGCCATTCTTATCCCCGCGCGGCGATGGAATGCGCTGCACCATTTGAACGGCATTTTCAGCCATCTGGCGGGTAGCGCCTTCCTGGCGGCCCCAATTCGCATATGCGAACTTGGCGACGATGTCCCCGCGCTCCTTCAGAGCGCTGAGCGCCACCGACACGTCGAATTCACGCCGTAACGTCGATTTAACGCCAATTTCAATGTTGTCGTAATCGACGAACACGGCAATGTTCAGTCTGTCTTGCATTAATTTCCTTTTCCGTCCGCCGCGCCAGTCACGATTTGAATGGTGCGATGCGGACATCTTATCTGACCGGCTTTACTCAGGCCGGCTGTTTTACTGAATCGCGTATAAAATGAACGATCTTTTCGAGCGATGCGCCGGGCTGAAAAACCGCCGCGACTCCCAACTTCTTCAGTTCGGTTGCGTCTTCGTCGGGAATAATTCCACCCACCAAGACCAGCACATCGTCCATCTGCTTTTCGCGCAGCAAATCCATCACACGCGGCACGATGACCTTATGCGCGCCCGAAAGAATCGACAGTCCAATTACTTGAACGTCTTCCTGAAGGGCTGCATTCACGATCATCTCCGGCGTCTGCCGGAGGCCGGTGTAGATTACCTCCATGCCGGCATCGCGGAGGGCTCTCGCGATCACTTTCGCGCCGCGGTCGTGTCCATCGAGGCCGGGTTTGGCCACGAGCACACGAATCGGTACGTTCATAAGGTCGTTAATCTATACTGTCCAGATTATAAAACGTGGCCCAATCGCTAACCGCTGAAGGGTGGCCGCTACTTTGCTTCATTCGCGTTCACTTGTGGCTAACAGTTAGCGGAATGTTCTGCCTAAACCGCATGTATCTTCGGCCAGGCAAGCTCGAAACCCTGGCGGATCAGCGCGGCTTGAAACTCACCCAGCAGCTTTTTATTGTTTCGTATCGTCCGGGGCGATTGGCCCGACTGTATTGCATATGCCGCGACTGCTCCGGCCGCCTCCCCAATGTTCCACTCCACCGGGTGAAGCCGGTAACACCCGTTTGTGATGTGTGTCGTCCCGATGTTCTTGCAGGCTGGGATCAGATTCTCCATTCTGTGGGGAATCAGCGCGCCCAACGGAATCTGAAACGGTAAGGAGCTGATGTCGATGTAATTCGTGCCGCCCGCTGCCGGATGAAGGTCGATGCGGTAGCAGCCGATTCCAACCGAATCGGGGAAAACTTCTGCCGTGAGGTCGCCGCCTGACTTCGCAACGGCCCGTTTTCTCATTTCGGTCCCAACATGCTGCTCCAAAATCGTGAACTCCGCCTGGATGCGCCTCGACTCACGAATATATGCTGCTTTCGCCAGCCCATCCTCGGTACCAACAATGTCTTTTCGCAGCCGCAGTCCTTTCCAACCCCGGGCGCCATCGGGCCGCGGCGCTTCCGTTTGCATCCAATACAGAAGCGACAGGCTCAATTGTTTGGCGTGATTCAGCAGTTCGGCCCTTTGCTTTGGATCGGCGTTCACCAGATCCCCCAGCCAAAAATCGTTCTGTGGCCAGTTGACCAAGGTGATGTCGCTCTTGTACAAGCCGGGCTCAAAATTCGTGCGGTCCGCGATGCGCCGGTATAACCAGAGATTCAGTCCGGAGCGCGCTATCTCGCCGGGATTCGGCTCGAAAAACGCATTCCGCGGCTTGAGTGTCCGCGGATCGCACATGGTCCAACTCAGCAGCGGCCCTGTCCAGGGAGGAGTGAGTGCGGGCACGTACGAACGCCATTTGGCGTACTCGGCTGGCTTCTCGATGGTGTGATCCTGGTCGACCAGGTAGTCGATGGCAAGGCAATACGTGAACGACTGTATGTCGTGCGGATTCGCAGTGGTTGGCGCGTGCTCTTCTCCGGTTTGCGCCTGCGATTCGGCGCCGGTAACAAACTCGACGCCCGCTAATGGAAGCAAGTCGCCCAATTCGGTCGCATCAAGAAAGTATTTCGCCACTATGGTGCGTTTCACGCCACGGCGGACATCGCGCACAATCACGGCCCGAACATGATCTCCTGACACGTCCACTTGCTCCGGAACATGCTCCAGAAGCACAGTCAGTTGGCCGCTCCCGACAAATGGAGCGAGCAT
>DAISJE010000553.1:0-3376 GCA_036821665.1 Bryobacteraceae bacterium
GCGCAGAATCTTGAAAAGGCATTGCAGCATGGCGAGTAATAACCTGCTTCAAGAACAAGAGCCGCGAAACGACGACGTCCACTTCGAGCGTACGGACATCGATATACGTCACACGTTTATCACGGGTGTTTCGTTGTTGGTGGGGCTATGGATCATAATTCTGCTGCTCTACTTTCTCTTTAGCTTTTTAGCTCACGAGCGAGCCGCCAGCAGTCCGCCACCGTTGCCCATCGAGGCGCACGGAAATCCGCTGCCGCCTTATCCGAGGCTGCAGCCATACCCGCACAGAGATTTGCAGGCGCTGCGTGCGCGTGATAACTGGGAATTGAGTCATTACTATTGGATCGATAAGGCAAACGGAAAGGTTGCGATCCCGGTCGAGCGCGCGATGGATATTCTGGCCGCGAGGGGGATTCCGCCTCAAAAACAACCCCCGAATCTGAAACTCTCACAACCGGAAGCGGGCACCCGGCAAACAGGCTTTGAAGGAAAGGTGGCGCCGGAACCGCGATGAAGTTCTTCGGATGTATCGCAAGTTCGATGGCCTGCCTTCCTCTTGCCCTGATGCTGGCTTCGAGCGGTTTGCAAGCGGAGAGCACTCGATACTTGCCTCCCAACCTGAAAGGTATCGGCATCGACCAGAAGCTTAACGCGCAAATTCCTCTCGACACAGTGTTCCGCGATGAGAGCGGCGCTTCCATTCCATTAAAGGCGTTCTTCGGCAGCAAACCGGTGATTCTCGCGCCCGTGTACTATCGCTGCCCGATGCTTTGTAGTCAGATCTTGAGCGGCGTGGTCGCGGGGCTAAGGCCCTTATCGCTGAAGCCCGGCCGTGATTTCGAGGTAGTAGCGATCAGTTTCGATCCGGCCGACACGCCCTCGGAAGCAGCGCTCAAACAAAAATATTATTCCCACAGCTATTCGAGAAGAGCTGGTACGAACGGCTGGCATTTTCTGGTGGGCAGCCAAACCGCTATTACCGCGGTGATGCAATCCATTGGATTTCACTATCGCTGGGATCCCGTGAACAAGATGTTCGTGCATGCCAGCGGGGTTATGGTCATCACACCGGAGGGACGTGTCGCGCGCTACCTTTACGGAGTCGAATATCAGCCCAAGGATTTTGAACTGTCGCTGGTAGAGGCATCGCACAATCGCATTGGCTCAGCGGTGGACCGGATCCTGTTGTTCTGCTATCACTATGACCCAAAGACAGGAAAGTACGGCGCGGTCGTCATCAATTCGCTGAAGACCGGCGCAATTCTGATCCTGGTGTTGATGGCCATCGGGATGTTTTTTCTTTGGCGGCATGACCTCCGAAAGCATCGCCAAATACCGAAAGAAGCTATGCGCGTATGATCACGAATTTCCGATTATGGCCGGAAGCCGCGTCTTCGATGTCGGGGCCGGTAGATCTGCTCTTCATAATTCTGCTTATCATATGCACGACGGTCTCGGTGGCTATTGCCGTGTTCCTGATCTACTGCGCGATCCACTATCACCGCAAAAATCCCAATGAGCTTGGAAGCCAGAGACGCTATAACGTTCCCGCAGAGGTCACATGGACGGTAGTTCCATTCATCATCTTTATCGGTTTCTTTATATGGGGAGCGAAGTTGTACTTCGATGTGGAGAGGCCGCCCGATAACGCGATTACGATGTATGTCGTCGGAAAGCAATGGATGTGGAAGATGCAGCATCCCGAAGGACAGCGCGAAATTAACGAACTGCACGTCCCGGTGGGGAGGCCGATAAAGCTGGTCATGACCTCCGAGGATGTGATTCACGACTTCTTTGTGCCGGCGTTCAGAGTTAAACAGGATGTGCTGCCGAGCCGCTATACAACCACTTGGTTCGAAGCGACGAAAACCGGCAAATTTCATTTGTTCTGCTCGCAATATTGCGGCACAAAGCATTCGGGCATGATCGGCTGGGTATACGCAATGACCCCGGCGGATTATCAGAGATGGCTGACTGAAGGCGCGCCTGAGGGATCGCTTGCTTCAACGGGTGAAAAATACTTCCACCAATTTGGCTGCGCCAATTGCCATCATTTCAGCTCCCAAGGCCGTTGTCCGGATCTTCGCAATCTATACAAGCGCCCGGTTCTGTTGACCACCGGAAAGACGATCATTGCGGATGATTCTTATATTCGCGAAAAATTGCGCGACCCCGACGCTCAGGTTCCTTGGGGGTTCTCGACAGGCGTGATGCCGAATTTTACCGGGATTGTATCGGAAGAGCAGATTGTTGCTCTGATCTCCTACATCAAAGCTCTGGGTCCGCAGCCGGGCACGCAGGAGCCGGCTAGTTCCGGCGCCACAGACACGCAATACGGAACACAAAAAGGTATCGGCGGACCTGGCGCCACATCGAATGCCAACTCACAGGTGGAGAAGCGCTGACATGATCCAAGCCGTTGCGGAAAAAGTCCAAAAAAACTACCTGAACGAAAAGCAGGGCCTGCTGTCGTGGCTTTTTACGACAGACCATAAACGCATCGCGATTCTTTACACCTTCTCTATAACCGCGTTCTTCTTTCTGGGCGGATTCTTTGCGCTTATGATGCGGCTGGAATTACTTTCGCCGCGTAACTGGCTGGTAAGCGCCGGAACATACAACAAACTGTTCACCATGCACGGAATCATCATGGTGTGGTTCTTCCTGATACCGTCGATCCCCGGCACATTGGGCAATTTCCTGATTCCGATGATGGTAGGCGCTAAAGATCTGGCGTTCCCGAAGCTCAATTTGTTGAGTTGGTACATCTTTATGTTGGGCGGTGGCGTAACTGTGTACGCTTTGATCCGGGGCGGCGTCGACACTGGCTGGACCTTTTATACGCCTTTTAGTACCAGTTACTCGACGACTTATGTAGTTGCGGCAGCGGTCGGCATATTTATTGCCGGATTTTCGACAATCTTGACCGCCCTGAACTTTATTGCAACGGTTCACCGCATGCGCGCGCCGGGCCTGACTTGGTTCAAACTGCCTATTTTTATCTGGTCGATGTATGCGAACAGTGTCGTGCTCATCCTGAACACTCCGGTGCTGGCGATCACACTGGTAATGATCGCGGTGGAACGCATAGCCAAGGTCGGAATATTCGATCCGGCGCTGGGTGGAGATCCTGTGCTGTTCCAGCATATGTTCTGGTTCTATTCACATCCGGCGGTGTACACGATGGTTCTGCCTGGAATGGCGGTGATCAGCGAGATTATCCCCGTGTTCTCGCGCAAACCGCTTTTCGGATATAAAGCTGTCGCGTTTTCCAGCATTGCGATTGCGGTGCTGGGATTCCTGGTTTGGGGCCATCACATGTTCGTGGCCGGCGAGTCCGTATATTCGGCGCTGGCCTTTTCTTTTCTCAGTTACT
>DAISJE010000554.1:0-3369 GCA_036821665.1 Bryobacteraceae bacterium
AACTGCCGTCTAGTTCGTGTATAGAAGGACTGTATGCAATTGTGTACTGGCTCCGGATATCTCGTGCGATCTCGACCGCCATGGACTGCACCTCTGCTACTTCCTTGGGGTAGAATGCCAAACCACCTGTCGCCGTTGTCAATTCTTTTAGGGCGCGTCGAGCTTTAGCGGCTTCATGCTTCTCTTCGTCTGTGAAAAGGCCGATCGCATAGACTAACGTGTCGTTCTGATTCGATCGCGCTACTAGCTTCTCTAGCGAAATATTGCTGGCATTGTCGTTCCCATCGGTAATGACCATCAGGACTTTTTTGTCCTTCTTGGCCTTTGCCCTCATATAATCGAGCGACATACTGATGGCATCTCGCATAGCCGTACCGCCGCGCGAATCGATGCGCGCCAGGCCCTGCTCCATCTTATGAATATCGTTCGTGAACGGCACGTCCAGGTAGGCATCGTCATTGAAATTGACGATGAAAACTTCATCCTGGGGATTCGAATCCCGCACCATGGCGAGCGAAGCAGCTTCTACGCGGCTCCGTTTGGTCATCATGCTGCCGCTATCGTCGATAATGATGCCCAGCGACACGGGAACGTCCTCACGCCGGAAAATTTTGACCTGCTGCTGCTGCCCGTTCTCGTAAACCTTAAAGGCATCCCGATTCAGATTCGTCAGCAGCTTGCCTCTATGGTCGGTCACACTGGCGTGCAGCACGACCAGCCGGGTATCGGCCCGGAATTGGGCAAGAGCGCACGTCGAGAACATTCCCGCCAGAAGCCCGGCCAGTAAGCCCTTCCATACAAAAGTTCTGTAAGAAATGAGGTTAATTCGTTGGCGCATAGTATCCCAAACGGAAATATGCTTTCAGGGGAGGAAGGCCGCGCGGCTGGTTGAGCTTCACTTGAACTCGCCGGTACTTGCCATCGCGTTCCTGATTTTTTGGCGTGTAGCCGAGGATATATTCGTTCCGTAACTCCGTTCCTATTTTCGCAGCAATGTCAGGCAGTTCGGCTACGTTCTCAACCGGGTACTCGCGCCCGCCGGTCTGCTCGGCAAGTTCATTCAATAACCCCGGGCCTGCCGCTTCTTCCGGAGTCCGCCCGCGACTGCCGAGCGACTCGAAGATTCCGATCGCAAAGATTTGAACGTCCGCTTCCCGGACGGCATTCTTGATCTCAGTCTCCGTATACCGGCTGCTGTTATCGCCGCCATCGGAAATAATCAAGAGTGCCTTTCTAGGATTGTGCGCCTTTTTCATCTCGTGCATGGCCAGGTAAACGCTGTCCAGCAGTGCCGTCCTTCCCTTGGATTGTGTAAAGGTCAATGTGCTCTGAAGCTTATCCGTATCGGTCGTAAACGGCACCGACAATTCCGGCCGGTCGTTAAACTGCACAAGAAAAAATTCGTCCGCCGGATTGGCGGTTTTGAAAAACTCCGCCGCGGCCTCCCGCGATTTCTGCAGCTTGGATCCCATGCTGCCGCTCGTATCGAACACTAACCCGATGGAAATGGGCGCGTCCTCGCTTGAAAATTGTGTTATCGTCTGCTCCACTTTGTCTTCGTAGAGCCTGAAATGTTGCTTCTCGAGACCGGTTACAAACCGGTTCAACGGGTCCGTCACTGTCACGTTGATAAGCACCAACTGCTTCTCGACCCGTATATCGTATGGATGCGAATTACTTTTTGCCGTTGACGCAGCGGGCTTCCTCGATTCGATGCTGACCGGCTCGTCAGGGAAGACCGACGGCTTCGGAGCCTGAGGCGTATCATCCGCGCCCTTCTGAGCCTGCCCGAACGCAAGGGCAGAACCAAAAATCACGCAGAATAGCGTACACGCAAACGCGGGGGAACGGAGGCGGTAACAGCGGTGGAACCGGACGCCTGATACCAAAATGCGAGACAGAGTGCGCGTCCGCATGGGAATTCGTGCTTTCTGACCTCGATCATAGCATCGGGTGCACGAAGCCCGGCATCGTGCTTTAGCGAGGCCCTGGTGGCTGTGCCGGAGACGGCGGCTTCTTACTCGACGGGGCAGAGCCTCTGAGATGATCGAAGTTCAAAAGCGCGTTGAACACTAACCCGTAGCTGCCGATCGTCTCGCCCCGATAGATCGGGTTATTTGCGAATAGCAGTACATTCCCGCGGCCAAGATGAGCGTTAACAACAACCCCAAGTTCCGCAATAGCTTCGCCGTCCTCGAGCAGGCCCGATACCAGTAGGTCTTTTTGGTCTGCATAGCGCAGAATAACGTTCGGCCGGTACGATTCCGGAATGACGTAAGGGTTGTTGCGTCCCTGCTCCTCGTTCAGAGGCGTGGCTTCCCAGGGCTTGGGCGACGGCAGCGGCGGAGGCTGCATCACTGGCCGGCCTTCTGGAATATCTTCATCATGCGGGCCGCCGCGCCCGGTAGGGCGCTTGTACTCCTTTTGCGTGAGCAGTTTGCGATTAACAATCAGATCGCTAATTTCGAACGCCAGTCCATCTTCGCTGTAAACAGGCAGATCCGAATCATACCCGTATGCTACCGGTTGGTTCTTGTCAACTAAAACAGCCTTTAAGACGCTTCCAACCACCTTTTCTTTCTTTCGCGGTGCCACAAAGACCCCCGGTGCGAGCCCCTCTTCAATCGCAAACTCGGCCGTGTCCTCGGACGTTATAAGCAGGCCACCCGCCTCGACGAAGTCCTTCAAGTGCTGGATCCCGGAAAAGCCCAGCCCGGGACGCATGTCGTCCGTCGCATCCAGCCGTCCCAAATTTGGCGTCAGGGGAGTTGTCTGCCAAGGCAGAGGATTACCCCACATCGGGATTCCGTTCACAATCCGTTCAGCCGCGACGTTTGCGACCGGCGCAAACACGATGACGTCATACTTCGATCGCAAATTTCCCTCGTTCGCGACCGTTTGAGTACTGATGTACGCATACGGTATCTGCAGCTTGTCGAAAGCCATGCGCCACCAGCCTTCCGTCTGGGTGTAGAGCCAGGTATGCATAAAGGCGATACGAGGAGCGGCGGCAGCATGTGTCGGAATATCCGGCATCGCAGGCAAACTGTACGCCTGAAGGTCAAATTTCTTTAACAGATCGTTCAGACGGGAGATATCCACACCGCGTATGAGCACCGAGCCTGCACGGAAGCGGCGATCCCCATTTTTAAACCCATCCTCAGCGATAGCAATGTCGGTGCCTTTCAGAGCATAAGCCAGCGCTGCCAGGCTCATTTGTCCGGAATTGTTAATGGCATACACCGGACCCGAGCCAACCAGGGTGCCCGTAGGCTGGTTCAGATCGTCTACTTTCTGCATCCGCGCCGAAAGGATCGTTCTGTCCGTTACACGCACAACAGCGGCATTAAACAGGTCGCCGAAAGACCA
>DAISJE010000555.1:0-3358 GCA_036821665.1 Bryobacteraceae bacterium
GAGATTCTTCCTACACGGCCGATCACCTACAAAGGGCAGAACTTCGTCAATTTAGGACTCTTCGCCGCCGCTGTGCTGATCGGCGTGGCGCTGGTCGCTTCGCCGGAAAAGACATGGCTCTTCCCGATTTTCACGCTCCTGTCACTTATATTCGGCGTTTTGCTGATTGTTCCCATCGGCGGCGCAGACATGCCCACCGTCATCGCGCTGCTCAATTCTTATGCAGGTCTATCCGCCAGCGCCATGGGGTTCGTTCTGGATAATAGACTGCTGATCGTAGCGGGGGCGCTTGACGGCTCTTCGGGTTTCATTCTCTCCGTTATCATGTGCCGGGCGATGAATCGCTCGTTTTCAAACGTGCTGTTCGGCGCATTCGGCACAATCCAAACCAGCACAAAGAAGACTGTCGAGCGGCCGGTCCGGTCCGCTTCGCCCGAAGAGGCGGCGGAAATTTTGGATGCGGCGCGAAGCGTGGTCGTCATACCGGGCTACGGCATGGCCGTCGCACAGGCACAGCACAAATTGCGCGAAATGTTCGACGTTCTTTCGCGCCGCGGAGTGGATGTTCGTTTCGCCATTCATCCGGTTGCTGGCCGCATGCCCGGACACATGAATGTTCTGCTGGCGGAAGCGGATGTCCCCTACGACAAGCTCTTCGAAATGGACGACATTAATTCGGAGTTCCCCAGGGCGGATGTAGCCTTGGTCATCGGCGCGAACGATGTTGTGAATCCTGCAGCCAAAACCGACAAAAGCAGCCCAATTGCCGGCATGCCGATCCTGAATGCCCACGAAGCCCGCACCGTCATGGTAATCAAGCGCAGTATGAACCCCGGATTTGCGGGGATCGATAACGAGCTTTATTACATGGAAAAAACTCTGATGCTATTCGGCGACGCTAAGTCATTTGTCAGCAACATCATTAAAGAACTGAACACGGCGCTCGCCGCTGCCCATTAACCTACTTCCCAAAGTAATCAAAAAGCGCTACACTAACCACCTAAGTGCCTGAGAGCCAGAGGGAGAAAACGCATGAGTGCAGCTACGATTTCCGCCCCCATCCCGTTGTTTCAGGAAGCCAACCAGTACTGGCAAGAGCTGATTAACGAGTGTAAGCATTACACAGACACCATCAACGCGGTACTTGCCGAATGCGGTGTGCCGGAAGACCATCGCGTTATCTGGACAACGGGCTCTCAAATGCAAATAAGCCGGTCACAATTGCCTTCTACAAAGGTGCAATTCAACATGCAGTTCTATCCCTGGGGACCAATGATTAGCGGAACGGTCACAGGAGATCAGGCTGACGACTTAAAATTTGCACCGGAAGAATTCGATCTCGTCATAGCCAAAGATTTGGATGACTCGGTCGTTGCGATCATCGACGAAGGACGCAGCCTTTGCCCGCGAGAAGTTGCGCTCTTCCTGATTCAACATCTCCGGCGCTGCTTTCCCTGCATATCGCTGCATCTGTAACGGTTCGCCCGCGCCGTGTTTATTGGCATCGGAAGTTGCGGGCGTCCTGAGTGTCGCCCGCGCCGGTGTACTGAGCGTGTTTGGGGTACGCGCACAGAGGCCGGCTGCGCCCCGGAAATGCTTTGCCGGTGGCGACGATGAAGTCAGGCGCCGTCCCTTTCTCAACCCAGCTGACCACGGCGCTCAGCATGTCGAAATGGTCGAGCGAGGGGCCACCACCGCAATGAGCCATGCCGGGAACGAGGAAGATGCGACTCCACTGAGCAACTCTGTCGGAACCGCCATTTGCCGCGGCGAGTGATTTGTAATAGCCGAGCGTGTCGAGTGCGGAGAACCACGGGTCGCTGTCGCCATGAAAGAAGATCAGCTTACCCCCATTGAGCGAGAACGTTGAAAGATTTGTTGATGCAGGCTCGACGAGCGGATCGGAGGCATGCAGCGCTGCCTTATCGACGTCAAGTTCGGTTGTGGTCGTGTAGGGCCCGAATAAGCCGTTCCTCCCGAGTGCGAGCAGACCCGGCACTCCGCTCTTGCTGGCGATTCCAGTGTCGTAAAGGAACCCGGGATAGACCTGCGTGCCATAAGCGTTCTTTGGTCCAGCGAAAGCCTTCTTAATGGCCGCAATTTTCTCGGCGCTGATGCATCCAGTCTCTTGCCCGGCTTGGCACGCCAGCACCGCGGGATCGAAATCGCATCCCAGGGGATCGAAGATCATACCGTCGGCCAAACCGTCCTTGGCATCGCATCGTTTCAGGAGCGCATCCATGAAAAATTTGCGATCGGCGTCCGTTAGAAATTTGTCGATCTGAGGCTTCCCGGATGCATCCTTGGGTGAAGCCTGGTTGTAAGCCGCTGGTATCCATTGGGCGATTGCGAGGTTTGATAGGCCTGTGCGCATCGCTGGGTCTCCCGAGACGATTCCATTGAAGACGGTCGGATAACGCTGCGAAAGGATCATCCCTTCACGGCCGCCTGTGGAACAGCCAACGAAATAGGAGTACGCCGGGGGTTTGGCATAGTAATGCGCAATGATTTGCTTAGCAATTCCGGCCACTTCGGCGTTGGCAAGAAACGCGAAATCGAGATAAGCCTGCTGGTCGCGCATGAATGAGAAGTCGAACGCGCCGGTCTTGGCCTTGTGTCCTGTGTCGGTGCTGGCGACGGCGAACCCGCGCGAGAGCGCCGGCCGGTCTCCGGCATAACTGGCTCCAGTGGGATAAGCCACGAAACCGTTGCCGCCTCCACCACCCTGCATCATGAAGTCGCCATTCCACGCTTTCTGATCCGGAAGTGCGACCGCAAAACCGATTCCGAACTCTTGGCCATCGACGCCTTTGCGGCGATTCATTATGCCGTCCACACGGCAGTGTGCAGGAAGAGGTCCGATGGAGGGAGCGCCCGGATACGCGGGGGGAATGATTTTGCCGGGAGCGATCCCTTCCGCCTTCGTGATCTCGACGTCGCTAATTTGAAGGCGCTTCAACTCCGCGCAGCCATCCACCTGTTGGCCTTGGGTACTCGAGAACGCGGAGAAGAATCCCAGGGCCAGTATTGCAAGCTTCTCGTAGTTCATCTGTTCTCACTTACCTGTTGCATTACCATGACCATGATCGGAGAAAGACTATCATGCGACTGATTGGATTAGCGGTATTCATAGCCACAAGCTGGTGTTTTGCGCAGGACACAGCCGATTTTAGGCCGGCGGCTTCAAATGTACTGAACGCGCAATATCCGCGAGTCGACAGCAACTCACGAGTTCAAATCCGAATTAAAGCGCCGGAGGCCACGAAAGTAAGGGTCAATTTCTGGAGCGGCCCGAAAGCCGATATGGAGAAGCAAGCCGGCGGATTCTGGACTTTCATCACCCCGCCCATGGCTCCTG
>DAISJE010000556.1:0-3358 GCA_036821665.1 Bryobacteraceae bacterium
TGGGAAACGGCGCAATCGGCGTTGAGACATCCGTGCTGGGCATCACCGGAACTCGCTGTTTTCTCGCAGGTGTATATGACAAGAGCGCCGGGGACGTTCCGCGGATCGTATCGGCACCAGCCTGGAATGAGATCGATATCTACAATGGCGCACATTGGCTGAACAAGGATGGATCGCTCGTGACGATCGAGAACTACGACCAGATTCTCGATATGTACGATGGCGTTTTGCGAACTAGCTATCTGTGGGCGCAGGATGATCGCAGAATCGGCGTGCGCGTTGAGGAGTTTGTCTCACGGGACCGCGCCTATTCCGCAGCCGAGCGCATGATTCTTACTCCCAGCTTTGCAGGCAGCATCAGAGTTCGTTTTCCATTGAAAAACTGGCCGGAGCCGCATCGCTACGCTCTGGCGCAAATTACGAAGCTGGATAGTAAAGCGCAAAAAGATCCGTGGGTGATCTGGTATCCGGGACGGCTCGATACCAGGAAAGTGGACGTTCGCAGCTCCGGAAGGTCCGCGGAGTTGTCGTTCTCCGGGCTCGCGCCGGGAACGCACCTGATTGTAGGCGAAGCTGTCGCGGCCCAATGGGATAACGCGGCTATTACCAACATTGGTAAAGACATGAATGGAGCATGGGCGGAAGTAAGCCTCCGTGTGCGCCCCGGCCGGAGTTACACATTTACGAAAATTCTTGTTGTAGCCGCACCGGGCGGTATGACGCCTATCGATACATCGTTAGCGGACATTGTTGCTGCGCTCGCTCGTCGGGGTTGGATCGAACTGCGATCTCAAAGCACGGCGGCCTGGCATCGCCTCTGGGAAGCGGACATTCAGATCGAAGGGAATCCATCCCTGCAACGAATCATCCATTCGATGCTGTTCTACTTGCTGAGCAGTACTGGGCAAGATATCCCGATCAGCACTGCGCCCATGGGTCTCAGCTCGGCGGGTTATTACGGACATATTTTCTGGGATGCCGATACGTTTATGTTTCCAGCGCTGCTCATTCTGCATCCCGACCTGGCGTATCCCATGGTTGCATTCCGCTCACGCACACGCGATGCCGCTCGCATGAACGCACAGGTCAACGGATTTCAAGGCGCTATGTATCCGTGGGAAGCCGATGCGGATGGCGACGAGAGCACACCGCGCTTTGCCGGCCAGAATGCCAAATACGAAAACCACATCAACGGGGATGTGGCTCTCGCCGCCTGGCAATACTGGCTCGCTACGGGCAATCGCAAGTGGTTGGAACGCGATTGCTGGCCCATTCTGCGCGATACGGCAGACTTCTGGGCTAGCCGTGTTTCGTATAACGCGAAACAGAAGCGCTATGAAATCGGCAATGTAGTGGCTGTCAAGGAATCAATGATCGGCGTCAAGAACGATGCGTGGACGAATGCCATTGCGAAAAAGAACCTGGAGCTGGCCGATGCGGCGGCGCGGCTTGTACATCAACCAGCTAATCCTAAATGGCGGCAGATAGCCGATGCGATGTACGTTCCCAAAAGCGATTCGGCGCTGTTATGGTTTCCGCTAAATCTGCCACATTCACACGCACAGACCCAAAACGCAATTCAATCGATGATGGGCTGGATTCATCGCGGCGAGACTGGCGCAATGATGGGTGGTGAGTTTTACCCGATCCTTGCAGCGCAGTTGGATGAGCGCAAGCTCATTGGGCAGATGCTTGCTCCGCTCTCAAAGGCTTACCTGCGACCTCCGTTCCAGGTGATTGCCGAGACACCGGAGAACCGGAACACGAACTTCATTACCGGTGCGGGTGCCTTTCTGCAGCAGTTTGTTTACGGCTATTCGGGGCTGCGTTTGACCGATGAGGGCCTCGAACGAAAGTTCGCTCCGGTGTTGCCGCCCGGCATTCGGAAAATGACGCTGAAGAATGTAACAATCCGCGGGCAGAAGCAGACGCTGGTGTTCACGAGCGGCGCTCGGTAGCAAGTTGACGCAGTGCAATGCTATGCGTTCGTAGGCAGGCTGATGCTCTAATCCGTACTCAAGTGCCCGGTGTATATCCGTACTGGATCTTTATGATTCGAGTAGATGTAGGATATACCGAATCATAGATGGTCAAAGTACTTGCGGGCTTATTGTTTCTTGTCAGCAGCGCTCTTCACGCCGACACGATACGGACAGAGAGGCTTACAACCGTTCAAACAACTGTGTATGATGAGGCGACAAGTCAATACTTGATCTATGGGCCGGTCGCAATGGAGTTCACGTACGATGAGCAAACCTACGGCTTTGGGATGACCGTACCGATTGCTCAGTTTTCATTAGCCGGGTTTACATCACCATCTTTATACTTGTACCCGCACAGCGGCGGATTCGATGGTCTCGATGTATTGGGCTCCGCTTCCAGTGGAGATTCACTTGTCTTTGGTTATGCTTTCGGGGACGGCAGTTTGAGCACATCAGGCGTGCATCCCGGATTCCGAGCGGGCGATCCCGATGTGCCTCTGTTAACCGTTACCGGCGCTCCCGAACCTTCTTCTTTTGGGCTATTTGCAGTGACGCTTTTCGCAGCCACTTTCTTGTTCAAGTCGTTTAGGGTGTCACGAAAATTTAGCGGTCGAACACGATAATACGGGTTATGCCCGCGCGGCGGCCGCTCGCGGCTTCAGTTCTACTTTGATCCAGCCGGGCTGACGTTTGTCGAATGCCTTGTACGCTTCGATCACGTCCATCATGGGCTCTATCTGCGTGAGAATAGTCTGCGGCTCGATCGTGCGGCTTTTTACCATCGAAACAAGCTTGGGAATGTATTTCCGATGATTGCAATTGCCCATGTTGACCGTCAGATTCCGGTTCATTGCACTGCCAATTGGGAACGCAGACATCGTAGGCGGGTAGACACCGATGATCGAAAGCGTCCCAGCTTTCGCCAGCGCCTTGGCGGCCCAGTCCAGAACTTGTGAGGGAGCATCGCCAGGTATCCAGTTTCCGTTTTTTGGCTTGGTCTTCGGCGCCACTTCAGATAACTGCTCTTTGAACTTATCCGCTTTCGCGCTGGCCTCCTTTGAGGCCGGTCCGGAGTGTGGACGCTGCGCATCGACTCCTACGGCATCGATTGCGCGGTCCACGCCGACGCCTCCCGTCAGTTCCTGAATGACCTTCACGGGATGCTCCTCTTCGAAGTTGATCGTTTCAGCGCCTTGGCGGCGCGCCATTTCCAGGCGCGATGGAACGTGGTCAATCGCAAAAACGCGGCCTGCATCCATCAACATCGCACTCGCGATCGTGAATTGTCCTACCGGACCGCACCCGAATACGGCTACTGTGTCTCCCGGCTTAATCTCCGCAATATCGGCGCCGAAATAACCGGTTGGGAAAATATC
>DAISJE010000557.1:0-3311 GCA_036821665.1 Bryobacteraceae bacterium
CCTTCGTGCCCGGGCCCATTTTTTCGAACGTGCTGCTGGCGGACGAAATTAACCGCACGCCGCCGAAAACACAATCGGCGCTTTTAGAAGCAATGCAGGAACTATCCTGCACGGTCCGGGGACACCACTACGCAATCGAACCGCCCTTCTTTGTACTTGCCACTCAGAACCCGATAGAACTGGAAGGCACGTATCCGCTACCCGAAGCGCAGCTTGACCGTTTTTTGTTTAACACGATCCTCGACTACCTTTCATCAGACGATGAGATGAAAGTCGTGGATCTCACGACCACCACTTATCTGCCCCAAGCAGAAGTGATTACCAACGGCGAGGAAATTCGCGATTTTCAGCAGCTCGTACGGATGACGCCGGTCGCGGAATCCGTCGTACGGTATGCCGTGGATCTCGTGCGCGCGACGCGGCCGGCGCCAAACGGCGACAGCCCTGACTTCATAAAGAAGTACGTCAATTTCGGCGCCAGTGTGCGCGCCGTGCAGTTTCTCACGTTAGCCGGGAAAGCTCGTGCTCTGATGGCCGGGCGCTTTCACGTTTCGTACGACGATGTCCGTGCGCTTGCCGCTCCGATACTGCGGCACCGGGTACTCCTGAATTTTCATGCTGAATCCGATCGCGTGAATTCGGATGAGATCATTCGGCGACTACTGGAGGCCATGCCGGCTCCTCGGGGTTGATCTGTAGGGGCTGGGCATGCCCGGCCCGCGGCGTGAACCACCATGCAGCTCGAAACCACCAATCGATTTCTCGATCCCGCCGTTCTGGCGGGAATATCGAGCCTGGACCTTGTAGCGAAAACGGTGGTGGATGGTTTTTTGGCCGGACTGCATCGCTCACCTGACTTCGGCTTCAGCCAGGAGTTCGCCGAATATCGCGCGTATACACCCGGCGACGACCTGCGGCAAGTAGATTGGAACGTATTTGCGCGGACCGAAAGACCGTACCTGAAGCGCTATCGCGGTGAGACCAATACGGCACTTATGCTGCTGTTGGATGCGAGCGCGAGTATGGGGTTCAGCTCGACACCGGTAAAGAAGTTCGATTACGCGCGCTATCTGGCCGCCGCGCTGGTTTACCTGGCCCATCTGCAGCGCGATAGCACAGGGCTGATCGTTTTTCACGATGAAGTGAGCAGTGTTTTGCAGCCTTCCGCGCGGCAGGGACAGCTTATGCGTCTGCTGCACGGCATTAGTGAAGCACAGCTCGGTAAGCGCACGGATTTCAAACGGCCGTTTCACGATTTGCAACGTATTCTGAAGCGCCGTGGAATCACGGTACTCATCTCGGATTTCTTCGAGTCGCCTGAAACGATAGTCCGGACTGTGGAGCCTCTGCGTTTCCGCGGCAATGAGCTAATTCTTTTCCATATTCTGGATCCGGCTGAGCTGAATCCAAAACTGTCCGCGCCAGCGCTGTTCGTGGACATGGAGACCGATGACGCCATCGAGACATCTCCCGAATTCGTTCATGGCGAGTACCGCGGAAGAATTCAATCACATATCGAGGAGTTGCGTTCAAAGGCTCAGCAGGCTGGTATCGATTACTTCCTGCTAAAGACGGACCGCCCGCTCGATGAGGCTCTGCGTGAGTACTTCACGATACGGCAAGGGAGGATATAGGTGGGTTTTCTTTCTCCCTGGTTTCTGGCGGGAATTGCAGCCATCGGCATTCCTATCTGGCTCCATTTGCTGCGCCAGTACAAGCGCACTCCCCAGCCGTTCAGCTCACTCATGTTCTTTGAACGCAGGGTGCAGAGCTCGGTCCGGCACAGGAAGTTGAAGTATCTACTGCTTCTGGCGCTCCGCTGCGCTTTGCTCGCTCTGCTGGCGCTCGCTTTCGCCAAGCCATTCCTGAATCGGACATCGATGTCCGCACCACGCCGCAAGCTGACTGTGATTGCAATTGATCGCTCCTTCAGCATGCGTTATGACGATCACATGCAAGCAGCCAAACGGGCCGCTCATCGTGTGGTTTCAGGTTTACGAAACCGGGACATGGCACAGGTGTTCGCGGTCGATTCTCGTATCGAAGCAATGACCGGCCCTGAATTCGATAAGGGCGCTCTCAATGCGGCTATTGAGGCGATCCAAGCGGACGATCAGGCCAGCTCCTTCGGCGAGTTCGCGCGGGCTTTGCGCGTGATGGACCGTGAAAGTGGGATGCGGCTGGACGTGCATTTCGTCAGCGATATGCAGCAGAGCTCAATGCCACCCGGCTTTCGCGATTTACAAGTGGGCCCGCACACCGCGTTGACTCTCTACTCCGTAGCGGGGCAGAACACTCCGAATTGGGCGATCGAGAACGTGAATACAGCAACACATGTATACGACCCGAGCAAAACGCGTTTAACGGCGACGATCGCCGGATGGCAGACAAACGCGGCTACGAGAAACGTCTCGCTGGTAGTGGACGGAAAAACATTAGCCAGCAAGGAAGTCACGGTGCCGGCCAACGGACGCGCACAAGTCGAGTTTTATTCTTTCGACGTTCCGTATGGAGCGCACCGGGGAGAGATTCGCCTGCAGCCGACGGACCAACTGCCGAATGACGATTCATTTCCGTTTCCGCTCGAACGCTCCGATCCGCGAAAGGTCCTGTTTCTTTATTCAGATGGCCGCGCTCAGGAAGCGTATTACTACAAAACCGCGATGGAATCCAGTTCTGAAACCGGCCTGCTGGTGCAAGCGACGCCCATCGAGCGGGCGACGGCAACGGATCTCACCAAGTTCGCCTTTGTGGTATTGAACGATCCGGGAGAACTGGATTCGGCAACTGCTCAAGCGATTTGCAATTACGTGAGCCGCGGCGGCGCAGCGTTGATCGCGTTGGGACGCAACAGCCGCCGTCTACCGAAAGCGCCTTTATCGGGAGACCGGCTGGCCGGCCAACTCGAAACGCAAGGAGCCGGAAACTTCGATGCCGTGGATCCCGCGGTTCGCGGAGCGAGCCAGTTCGAGAACGTGCAATTCTTTCAAGCCGCGCGGCTTCTTCCCAAACCAAACACGCGTATCGTCGCGAAGCTCGCCGACGGTTCACCGCTGCTGCTGGAACAGGAGATGGGCGAGGGACGCGTGCTCATTCTGACTTCAGCGCTGGACACGTCAACCAGCGATTTCCCGCTGCATTCATCCTTCGTTCCATTTGTTGTGCAGACCGGACATTATTTGGCGGGCTTTGAAGAAACCACTCCGAGCGTAGTAGCTGGAACCACCATCGCGTTGAGACATACGCGCGATCAGGGCACGGCGGCCGATGTGATCGGTCCGGACGGACGGCATGAACTGGGGCTCAGCGAT
>DAISJE010000558.1:0-3305 GCA_036821665.1 Bryobacteraceae bacterium
AGCCCTGCGACCGGAGGATTCCAGTTCCTGAATGCTTTGTTGCGGCCACGCAAGTAACGGTACACAAAAGAGCAACCCGAGCCGCAAGCGTGAGCGCGCGGTTGTGCTACGACACAAGATTCTTTACCACATTGCCGCCCACATCCGTCAGCCGGAAATCGCGGCCTTGAAACCGATAGGTCAGCTTCGTGTGATCGATTCCCATCTGATTGAGAATCGTGGCGTGAAGATCGTGAACGTCGACCGGATTTTCGGCGATGTTGTAGCCGAGCTCATCGGTCTTTCCCCACGTTACGCCCGGCTTGAATCCGCCGCCCGCCACCCACATCGTAAACGCTCGTGGATGATGATCGCGGCCCAGGAATTTAGAATTGTTGCGCGCTTCATTCATCGGCGTACGCCCGAATTCCCCGCCCCACACCACAATCGTGCTCTCCAATAATCCTCGCTGTTTCAGATCCTGAATCAAAGCAGCCGCGGCGCGATCCGTCTCCTGGCACAGGCTCGGAAGCCGGTTGATGATATCGTCGTGGCTCGAAGTTCCATGATTATCCCAGCCACGATGGTAAAGCTGGACAAAGCGAACGCCCCGCTCGACCAGCCTTCGTGCCAACAGACAGTTATTGGCAAATGATTTCTTGCCCGGTTCCGTGCCATACAGCTCGTGAATGGAGGCCGGCTCTTTCGAGATGTCGACCAGTTCCGGAACGCTTGATTGCATGCGATATGCCATCTCATACGATGCGATGCGCGTCAGAATCTCCGGATCACCGTTGCTCGCCAAGTGCATTTCATTGAGGTGCTTCAACAGATCGAGCGATTCGCGGCGGCTCTTTTCGGAAACGCCTTCCGGATTCGTCAGAAATAGAACAGGGTCACCTTGCGAGCGGAACTCGACGCCCTGAAAAACCGTCGGTAGAAATCCGCTGCCCCAGCAAGCCTTGCCACCATCGGGCTGATTCTCACCGGAGATGAGCACGACGAAACCGGGCAGATCTTTGCACTCGCTGCCCAGGCCATAGGTCATCCACGACCCCATACTCGGACGCCCGATAATCTGAAACCCGGTGTTCATGTATATCTGCGCCGGCGCGTGATTGAACTGGGTCGTGTGCATCGACTTGATGATGGCTATGTCGTCGGCCACTTCCTGCAAATGCGGCAGCAGTTCCGAAATCTCCGCACCCGATGTTCCGCAGCGCTTAAATTCGTATGGCGACCCAAGCAGTTTGGGCGTCCCCTTGATGAAGGCGAATCGCTCGCCCTTCGTAAGTTCCGCCGGGACATTCTGGCCGTCGTACTTCTGCAGCGTGGGCTTTGAGTCGAGCAGGTCCACTTGTGAGGGAGCGCCCGCCATAAAGAGATAGATGATGCTCTTCGCCTTGGCGGGAAACATCGGCGCTTTCGCCGCCAAAGGATTCGTGTCGGCGTGCACTTCGCTTGCGAACAGGGAATTATTCAACAGTCCCGTGAGCGCGGCCGCTCCGATTCCAAACCCTGACTGGCGAAAAAAGTGACGGCGCGTCGATGCGCGAAGCATCTCGCGCGAGAGTTCGGAGGATAGCGGTTCCATATCTTTACTCCTTACTAATTGTCTCGTCCATATTCAACAGGACATTGGCAACCATGGTCCAGGCGGACGCTTCAGCGCTAGCGCCGCGCGCGCGATATTCAGTTAGCTGCTGGCGGTAAAACGCCAGCACATCATCTAATTCCTTTTGCGTCGGGCGGCGGGAAATAGCCAGGCGAAAGCCGTAGGTAATTCGATCCGTTTCGCTACTTCCACCCTCGGCGATCATTCGCTTCGCCATTGCTCGCGCGGCATCGAAGAAATACGGATCGTTCAAACTGGTCAACGCCTGCAATGGCGTATTCGTACGCACGCGCCTGACAGTACAAAACTCGCGGCTCGGCGCGTCGTAGGTTACCAGGCTAGGATAGGGTGCGCTACGCCGAATAAAGGTGTAAACCGCGCGCCGGTACTGATCGTCGCCCTTGCTCTGGATCCATTTGTCATCGCTGTAGGGGATGTCCCACACGCCCGGCGGCTGATACGGAAAAACGCTGGGCCCATACATTTTATTGCTCAACAACCCGCTGACGGATAGCGCGATATCGTGCACCATCTCGGCTTCCACTCGGAACCGGGGGCCTCGCGCATAAAGCTTGTTGTACGGATCGCGTGCAATCAAATCTGGCGTGGCACGCGAGCTTTGCCGGTACGTCGCAGATGTGACGATCAGGCGTTGAATCTTCTTCATGCTCCAGCCATCGCGCATGAATTCGGTGGCAAGCCAGTCCAGAAGCTCAGGATGCGAGGGCGGATCGCCTTGCGTCCCGAAATCTTCGCTTGTCTCTACGATTCCATGGCCAAAGATGGTCTCCCAGAAATGGTTCACCGCGACGCGAGCTGTAAGCGGGTTATCGTCACTGACCAGCCACTCCGCAAGCCCGAGACGATTCGGCATTGCGTCCTTTGGTAATGGATTCAAAACTCCCGGGACGTCCGCGTATACCAGTTCGCCTTTGCTGGTAAACGTTCCGCGTTCGCGAATATAGGCAGCCGGCCGCACGAAGCCAGGCTCCTCACGCATAACCATTGCTGTATCGATTCCAAGCTTCTTCACCTCGTCTTTCAACTGAGAGATCTGTTTTCGCGTGGGATCGAGCGTAGGAGCAATGGCGCGATACGCTGTTGCAAGAGTTGCGGCATCTTCCTTCGTACGTTGGGTGGCCGGCACATCCACAAGCGGATGAACGGTCGCCGGAATTCGCACGATAAATTCGGGGTCGTTCGTGCTTGTGACCGAGAGCCGGAAGCGCCCGATATTCCGAGATGCGTGGCGCATCTCGTGCTTCATTGTGACGGTCAGAATCGTTCCACCCGAAAACCCAAATGGTGACTCGGGTATAAAAACAGCTTGCCGGGTGACAGGCTTCGAATCTGTTTCTTCAATTGCCCATCCGGCAAGTTGTCCTTTCTTTTTTTGAACGACATTCTTGACGGAATATCCATCCTGCGATTCGTCCGCCTTTGCCGCTTTCCATTGCACCGTCTTCTTCGCTGCCGCAGGATTATTCAGGGGCGCTATTTCAATCTCGAAATCGCTCAAGAAGAAATTGCCGTTCGGATCCCGGCCTGGGCCGCTGTGCGGCAGACTGGTGTCCGGCAGAACTTCGAGCCGCAGGCCCGTGATGGCGGTTGCCGGCGTTTTCGCTTGAAGGGTATAGGTATCCGCGTTTGGATTTTTGCCGCCCGCGAGAACAGAGCCGTCGGGCAGAGATTTCATGGTTGCCCCGCCCGT
>DAISJE010000559.1:0-3300 GCA_036821665.1 Bryobacteraceae bacterium
TCCGCGAGGGCACCGGCACGGCCGCGGCGTTGAGCGGCGTGGAGGTGGCGGGCAGTAAAGCCGTCGAACCAATCCGTAAGCCCGGCGAACAGGACTAGAGCCAGGGCTGCTCTGAACTCGGAACCGACCAGCAACCAGATAAGAACCGGCGAGGCGAGCAGGCGAAGCGAGGTAATGAGATTAGGAAGCTGCTGCAAAGGCGCGCCTTAGGCAAGGTAACGCGTTAAGAGACGAACGCATGGGCGAGCTTTGGTTTTGTGGCCAAGTTGCGATCCAAGGTGACAATCTCATAGAACGACGGGTCAGACATGAGCTTGTTGACTAAAGCCACATGCATGGCGTGGCCGGCTTTCTCCGCGACAACGCACCCGAGCAGCGGGCGGCCGATGAGAGCGAGATCGCCGATTAAATCGAGTGCTTTGTGGCGGCAGCATTCATCGTTAAAGCGCAGGCCGCCGGGATTAGCGACTCCGTCGCGAGTAAAGCAGATCGCATTATCGAGGGAAGCGCCGCGAATGAGGCCCATGTCCCGCATTTGATCGAGCTCGTATTCGAAGCCGAATGTGCGCGCCGGCGCAATTTCACGAGCATAAGCCTGGGGCGTGACATCCAGTTCGAGAGTCTGTTCCCCAACCAGCGGATGAGCGAAAAAGTTGTGGCAACGAAGCTGGAACCGGTCGCTCGGCAGGATCGCGACGCTCTTTCCGTGTGCCTCTACGCTGATAGGCCGTAAGATCCGCATATAACGGCGGAGGCGCCGCGTTTCCTGAATGCCGGCCTCTCGCAACAGATCGACGAATGGCAAGCCGCTCCCATCGAGAATAGGCAACTCCAGGTTGTCAAGTTCGATATAAGCGTTATCGATGCCCATGCTATACAGCACGCTGAGGAGATGCTCTGTCGTGGAAATCAGGATGCCTTTGGGGTGCATCAGACTGGTCGCGTAACTGACGCGCTCGACATACTCCCAACTGGCGGGAATTTCGGTGTTCTCAAGATCGGTGCGAATGAAAACGATGCCGGTTGCTGGAGGAGCGGGAGAAATTCTCAGCCGGACGGACGCCCCGTGATGAAGACCAATGCCACACGCTTCAACGGGACGGCGAACGGTCGTTTCGCAAACCATGCAAGAAAGTTCAGAATACCAGGAACGCGGGTGGATAGCAGGTAATTATTTGATTCCAGGTGGGTTAATCGATGAGCGGTGTGGCTGAAGTGCAACACTACCCTGCCGAAACAAGGGCTGATGTGTCGCTTTCGCTACAACGGGGCTAGGCTAAACTGTGCCGGGCCAATTCGCCCAAAGCAGTGTCTGCCACTCGAAAAACGGTCCAATCGTGCATCGGGATTGCGCCCAAGCGGCGGTAAAAATCGATCGCCGGCTGATTCCAATCCAAAACCGCCCACTCCAGGCGTGCGCAGTTACGTTTTTGGGCAATCCCCGCGAGATGGCTCAGCAACGCCTTGCCGACACCTTTGCCGCGAAATGCCGGGATTACGAACAGATCTTCGAGGTAAATGCCCGGGCGCCCGATAAAGGTCGAAAAATTATGGAAATAGACGGCGAAGCCGACAGCCTGATTCGCCCAGTAGGCAAGCAGCACCTCCGCAGCAGGTTTTGAGCCGAATAGCGATTCACGAAGCGTACTTTCATCGGCAACTACCTCGGTTGAGAGCTGTTCATAGTCCGCCAATTTCCTAATGAAATCCAGCAGCAGCGGGATATCGCTCTCCTGGGCCGGGATGATGGTCAATTCGGCAGGTATTTGCGACATCTTCTGATACTATCGGGTGACAACATCAAGCAATGAAGTTTTTCCTCGATTCGGCGAATGTTGCGGAGCTGAAGAAGGCGATTGAGTGGGGCGTTATTGACGGGGTAACGACCAACCCAAGCTTGATCGCAAAGGAAGGCGTCCCGGTCGAAGAACAGGTCCGCCGGATCTGCGGGATCATCGATGGCGATGTCAGCGCCGAAGTCGTTTCCACTTCCGCTCGGGAAATGGTGGAAGAAGGGCGGCGGCTTGCGAAAATTCACAAGAACATCGTTGTGAAGGTGCCGCTCATTGAAGAAGGCATCAAGGCTGTTTCGGCGCTCTCCAAAGAAGGTATCCGAACGAACGTGACGCTGTGTTTCAGCGCCGCGCAGGCATTGCTGGCGGCCAAGGCCGGAGCTTATATCGTGAGCCCGTTTATCGGGCGAATTGACGATATCGGCTGGCCCGGTATGGACTTAATACGGGATATCATCGCGATTTATTCAAATTACGGCTATCGAACGCAGGTACTTGCGGCTTCCATAAGAGGAACTCTGGACGTAGTGGATGCGGCGAAAGCCGGTGCTCACATCGCCACTCTGCCATACAAGGTTCTGACGCAAATGTGCCAGCATCCTTTGACCGAGAAGGGTCTGGCGCAGTTTTTAGAAGATCACCGCAAAGCGTTCGAACTGGTTACGGCGTAGCGGCGGTTTGGAAGTAGGCGCGCCAGTAACTTTACGCTTGAGTTGCTCCAGATGGCGTTTTCAGCTTGACGCAATCCGGAATTTGTCCCAGCCGGTAAACGTTTCGTGACGGGGCAAATCCACTTCTCCGAGATGTCGAGGCAGACAAGTGAACGGCGAAATCGAGGCGCCGCCGAACGGCTCGCCTCAAATATGTTCTGATACCAAAATTCCCATCCAGCTTATCCGTTTGCCTCGTAAAAAGTATTGACTCCCACGGCGCAGCAGTGTACTTTGTAATATAAAGTCAATCGAGTCGCCCTCGGAAAAAGGGAGTTGCTACGGAATGAATTCGCGCGATGCTGCCCCGAACCGCGAACGGGTCCGCTCTCTCGGATTGACCGTTCCTGCGATATTTGTTGGCGGTCTGGTTACAGACCGTGCCCAGCGCGCCGCGCGGGTGGTGAAAGAGATTAGCAGTCACGTAGGAGGCCCGCAGACATTCTTGGGTCCGACGCTAGCGGTACCGTATCGCGTCTCCTCTAATTCGACGAGTGGATCGCACACGACGGGCGTGTACGTGATCTTTCCGTCGCAGGCGAAGGCGGCGCTCAAGACGACCACATTCGAATGACATCGTTCTCTGTTCCACGTGCCTGTGTTTCAAGCGGACCTCACGCTTGAGTCCACTTTCGATTTGAGCCTATCTCCGATTGCCGCTCCGCAAGGGGATTGGACGCATGCGGAAATAATCGTAGGCGCGGATTGCCATACTGGCATATGGCACAAGCACGCGCATAGTGGCCCAAGGCGAATGGCGCAATCCCGGTTTTGATGGCGCCACCCTCCCGTTCAAT
>DAISJE010000560.1:0-3299 GCA_036821665.1 Bryobacteraceae bacterium
TCGGTTGGGGCAGCACCGCGGCCAGCACCGCGCTGCTGCAATATGAAATCGATATCGAGCTGCTGGAATTGGCGAAACGCGTCGGCCACGAGAACGCGCTCGCGGCCTACAAGGCTTGTGAGGGCGCAATTTCGGAGTTGCACGCGATTGCCGGTGAGGCCGGTGATGTCGGTTGGCGTGACGCGCCGAGCCTGTATCTGGCAAGTTCGCACCGTGATGCACGGCGGCTGCGTTCGGAATTCGAGGCGCGGCGCGATGCCGGCTTCCGCGTCGAATGGCTGGGCGATTCCGCGCTGCGCGACCGCTTCGGGTTGATCGCGCCCGCCGCGATCGTGTCGCGACCGGCCGCGCAGGTTGATCCTTATCGGTTTACTCACCGGCTGTTGGCGCAGCTGTGCGAACGCGGTCTGCGCGTTTTCGATCGTTGCGAAATGGCTGATTGGAAGCCGCACGCCGGCGCGCTGGAAATCCGCGTCGACACTGGCGCACGCGTGCGCACGCAATGGCTGGTCATCGCGGCCGGCTACGAAAGCCAGGCATTCCTGCCGCAGCGCGTTGCGGTCAACCACAGCAGCTATGCGTTCGTCAGTGAACCGGCGCAACTCCCCGAGGAATTCGCGCGCTGCATCGGTTGGGAAACCGCGCGACCCTACCTCTATTGGCGCAGCACCGAGGATGGGCGACTGATCGTTGGCGGACAGGACGACCTGATCGACATTCCCGCGCGTCGTGACTGGCGCATTACGCGCAAGGTGGGGAAGCTGATCGCCCGCCTGCAAAAACTGATGCCGGACGTGCAGCCGGACGTCGGTTTCGCGTGGGCGGGGACCTTCGCCGAAACGGCGGACGGGCTGCCGTGGTTCGGCGCGCATCCGCAGATGGATCCACGCGTGCTGTTCGCCATGGCCTACGGCGGCAACGGCATCACCTACAGCGCGATCGGCGCGCACATCCTGGCCGATGCCGCGCGCAGGAAGCCGCATCCGCTGGCGGCGTTGTTCGGATTCGAACGCGATTCGGCTTGACCGCTGATGCTGGCGATGCGCTTTACGCGCCGATCACGCGGCGCTGTGTAGAACAGCGCAACGAGGATGTTTGATTTGTCCGTCATTCCCGCGCAGGCGGGAATCCATTGTCTTTTCAACAAGCGCCCACCGTCACCGGATGACGAGCGAAATTCTGGTTTCCCAAGGAGCACCACGCAAAGGAGAGTTGCGATGAAGGCGACCATACTGCTCGGCACGCTCAAGCGTTCCGAACTGTCCAACACGCAGACGCTATGCGAATTCCTGGCGCGCCGGATGAAGAAGGAAGACATCCGCTGCGAGATCATCAAGCTGGTCGATCATGAAGTCCTGCCCGGAACCTGCAGCGACATGGGCAAGGGCGACGCGTGGCCAAGCCTCCTTGAAAAGGTGCTCGCCTCCGACATCGTGATCTTCGCGACGCCGATCTGGTGGGGCGGCCAGTCCTCGGAAATCCAGCGCGTGATCGAACGGCTCGACGAAATCCACGACGACATCAGCGCTGGCAAACCTTCCCCGTTCGAAGGCAAGACCGGCGGCATCGTCATCACCGGCGACTCCGACGGCGCCGAGCACGTCATCGGCAACATCAGCAACTTCTTCAACGCCATCGGACTGCTGATCCCGCCGTACGCCACGCTCTCTGTCCTGTGGGACAAGCAGGCCAAGGACACGAAGACGCCGAAGAAGACGTTGCTGGAAAAGTACGAATCGGATTACGCGGACACGGCGGACAAGATGATCCGACAGTTGTTAGAGTATGCAAGCTCATAGAAGGAGCGGGTACTAGCAAAAAGATCCAGCGCCGATGCCTTGAAATATAGGGTCACATAGCAGAGCTTTACTCCGCATCCAAACTCAGCGTCTGGCTTGGCAAATTAGAAAAAGCCTGAGGTTCAGGAAAACAAACGTTTCCCGCACGAACATCCTGAAAAAAAGAGTCGCATTGTTCCGCTTCGAGGCCGAGGATAGCACAAACTATAGAAGCGAGCTCCATACGCCCTTGCTCACTGGTTACACGATTTATCCAGTTCCTATCCGTAAGGAGTTCGACAATGTCCTTTACATTGCTAGTTCCGTTTGGCAGATAATTCTCTACGTCGCCATCACGCAGTACGAACGTTTGTCGTTGCCGAAGGTTGCTGATTTCTTCGTCAAAAATGGCGGCTTCTGACGGAGTCAAATCCTTCTTAAATTTTGTTACCCTAGATCTGAAGTAACACAAGAATTTGCCGAGTGTATTTATATCCTTTTCACGTACTGCGTTATCTAGGTGGTCTATTAAAGTCGCCCGATCGATACTGTGCTTATCATTCACAAGTATTTCGGATTGTTTGGCGGGGTCCTTGACGAACAATTCTTTTACAGATGGAGAGCCAATATTGATTAGGTAATCGCGATCCGCAATTGAAAATGCCGGCGTTAGTAAGCCATCCAGAACATTGCGGTAGTCATTAAAGTTACCCTTTCCTCCAACCTCAATAACTTCGATCGCGTCATTATTTCTGAATAATAAAGCAACTGATTCGATAAGCGACGAAAAGATAAGCCTGTCGCTTATGCCTTCAACCAGCACTACTTATCCGCAAAAAAAAGCCTCTCGTTATTTTGGCTATTAATCATACGAACGAGGCTTTTCTTTTCTGGTAATTCAACATCTTTTAAAGCGATTCGATTACTTCCGTTTGTAACGGTGCGGAATATTCTTGTAATGCTATTAATAGTTTCGGGCGTGACAAATGTCGGCGAATGCGTAGTGATGATAAACTGACAGTTGCGTTCGGGAGAAAGATCTCTGAACAGACTCAAAAAAATGTTCTGCCACCTGGGATGAAGGTGCAGCTCGGGCTCATCTACTAATACAAGACCACCGCGAACATTTAGTGCAAATAAAGCCAGAAGAAAGTGGACGATTTCGCGCTCTCCCGAGCTAAACATTTCGGGACTTAGTTGCGTACCATCCTTGATGAGCACAAAAACATATGACAGCTGATCATCATCATGGGCAAACCCCCAGTCATAGCCTAGTTTCTTCATGTAACGTTCTAATAGCTGGACATCAGGATATTTGTCAAAAAAATGACGCCATGTATTAGAAGAATTAGAAGCTTCTATTACAGCGGTACGGTGCAGACGGACAAAATGCTGTGCGCTCCATTGCATGAGATTGGTGCTTTCGCCGGTCGCTGCGTGGTATGCCGATCTGTATCCTTCGAAATACGTTTGTTCCGTCAACTGACCAGCTTGGACTTGAAAGCTGCGACTGAGTGCACG
>DAISJE010000561.1:0-3296 GCA_036821665.1 Bryobacteraceae bacterium
GGAGCTGAAGAATCGACTGCTGCGGAACGTCAATACCACCCTTCACGAAATCTTGATGAGCTTCTTGTTTCGCAAATTGATTCTCGGCGAAACGCGAGTATGAAGGTCGCGCAGTCGGAGACCTTATTTAACCGGGCGAAACAGAGCATTCCGGGCGGTGTGAATTCACCCGTACGGGCATTTCGCGGTGTTGGCGGAATCCCACGCTTCATAGCGCGCGGCGAAGGCTCGCACATTATCGACGTCGATGGCAACGAATACATCGACTATGTGTGCTCCTGGGGACCTCTGCTCTTCGGCCACCGGCCTAAACCTGTCATCGATGCTATAGCTTCGGCATTGGAACTGGGTACCAGCTTTGGAGCGCCCACCGGCATCGAACTCGAGCTTGCCGAACTCATTATCGATGCCGTTCCATCTATTGAGATGGTTCGGCTGGTCAACTCCGGTACGGAAGCGTGTATGAGCGCTATCCGGCTTGCGCGCGGTTTTACCGGACGTGATCTGACCGTCAAATTCGAAGGCTGTTATCACGGCCACGTCGATTCTCTGCTCGTAAAAGCCGGTTCAGGTCTTGCAACGCTGAGTCTGCCCGATACGGCAGGTGTGCCTGCCAGTTTCTCCGAAACCACAATCGCCTTGCCGTATAACGATCTGGATCGTGTGGAAGCTGCGTTTCGCAAAAGCGGTGACCGCATCGCCTGCATTATCATTGAGCCGGTAGCCGGCAATATGGGTTGCGTGCTTCCCGAGCCCGGATTTCTCGAAGGATTGCGGCGCATCACGCAGCAGTATGGAGCGCTGCTGATCTTTGACGAAGTCATGACCGGCTTCCGTTTAAGCCGCGGCGGGGCGCAGCAACTGTACGGTATTACACCGGATCTGACGACACTTGGGAAAATTATCGGCGGCGGCCTTCCGCTGGCGGCATACGGCGGACGCATCGATATCATGCAAAAAATCGCGCCAGTCGGTCCGATATATCAGGCCGGAACACTCTCCGGTAATCCGCTGGCAGTAACTGCTGGAATCGCAATGCTGCGCTATCTCGAAGCGCAACCCGGTATTTACGACTTGCTCGACAAGACGGGAGCGGAACTCACGGGGCAACCTCCTCCAGGTATTCGCGTGAACCGCGTCGGCTCGATGGCTACTTTCTTTTTCAACGAGGGGCCCGTGCGGAATTACGAAGAGGCGAAAAGGTCCGACACTGCGGCATTCGGCAGGTTCTTCCACCACTCGCTCGACCGCGGCATCTATTTGCCGCCATCTCAGTTTGAGGCCATGTTTATTTCGACGGCCCACACGCCGCACGATATCGCCTTCACCAAATCTGCAATCGCCGAATTTGCCGCCGCCGTGAAATGAGCGGGAGCCGGCGAGTTTTGGTCACCGGCGCCGCAAAGCGCATCGGCCGGACGATTGCGATAGAACTTGGACGCCGCGGCTTTGACGTGGCAATTCATTACAATACGTCACACCGCGAAGCGGAACGAACCGCTCAGGAATGCAACAATGCGCCGATCTTTCAGGCTGACCTCTCGCGTGTAGAGGAGATCCGGCGTCTTTTTCGCGAAGTACGCGAGCGGTTCGGTCCATTGAATTGCCTGGTGAACAATGCAGCGCGCTTCACTCGCTTTGATGTGCTGGACATCACGGAAGCGGACTGGGATTTCATTCACAGCGTGAACCTGAAAGCGACTTTCTTTTGTTGTCAGGAGGGTGCGCGGCAAATGAAAGCCCAGGGCGCGGGCCGGATCGTAAACATCAGCTCTCTGGGTGGGATTCGACCCTGGGCCGATCACGTTCACTACTGCGCGTCAAAAGCCGGAGTTATTATGCTCACGAAAGCCTTGGCGAAGGCTTTAGCGCCGGAAATCGCCGTCAATTCGGTCGCGCCCGGAGTCATTTCGTTTAATGACGTGGATGCTCCAACACAGGCCATGATCGACGCCACTCCGATGCGCCGGCCTGGCAAAGCGGAGGACGTCGCGGAGGCGGTGCACTATTTTTTGACTTGTTCGGATTTCGTGACAGGGCAGGTCATCGCGGTGGACGGCGGTTTGAGCCAGCGCTAGACGGCATCACGGTTGCAAACGTTACAGCCAGCGTGTGTACCTGGATGACACCACAAAATCCAGCTACGACGGCCATCGCAAGTCGGCCCACGTCCATAAGCCAAAAACCGATGCCTCCGCCGACACTGCGGTAAAAGCCGAACTGCCTATCTGCATTAGCCGCTGAGGACGAAGAGCCGCTATGATCGGAGGTATGGAACCGCAGGTGTTGCACATCACGGAGGCCGATCTGGTTCGAGATTTTCGGGCGATCCTGCAACGTGTCGAAACCGGAGCCGAAATCATCATCGAAAGGGATACTCAACCGATTGCCGTGCTGCGCTCCGCCGCCCCGCCGCGCCGCAAACTCTCCGAGTGCATCGCGCTGTTATCGGACGACTCTCCGGCCACTATCGATCCCGACTTCGCCAATGGCGTCGAGGCGGCAATCGTAGCTCATCGGGAGCCGCTGGAGCCGCCTGCTTGGGATTAATCCTCGACTCTTCCGGTGCGGTTGCTGCTGACCGGCAAGGCAAGAATCCGAAGCAATTGCTCGAAGCCATCGTGCTCGAAACAGTGACGATGATGTGGCTGTTTCCGTCATTACCTTGCTTGAACTCGCGCATGGAATCGCTAGGGCAGATACACCGGAACGACGCGAGAAACGCCAGCGGTTTCTGAATGAAATGATGTCCGTTCTCCCGATCCATCCAATCACGGCAGCGGTGGCTTTACGGGCCGGTCAAATCGATGGCCAGAGCCAGGCGAAGGGCATCCGAATCCCGCTTTCCGATCTCCTGATCGGAGTGACGGCGCTGGAACTCGGGTACCGTATCGCAACTCATAATGAGCGTCACTTCAAACAGATTCCCGGACTGAAAAATCATCGCGCTTTAGCCGTCCCCTTTTCCCTCCCCAACTACGTTCCATAGCGGTCCTCGCCGTCAAGGGTAAAGCTTCGCCCCTAACAGCCGCTGCGGGCCAAAAGCCGCTATGATCGGAAGTATGGCTGTCGTCCACATGTCAGAGGCCGATGTGGTTAAGGACATCGTCGCTGTGCTGGCTAAAGTCCGACAAGGCAGCGGAATCGTTATCGAGCAGGGCAACCGTCCCGTGGCGGTCATCAAACCGTCTAAACCCGCAGGCCGCATGAACTCAGAAGTGATTGCGGATCTCAAGACCCGCGGGTCAGGCGCAACCATGGATGACGACTTTGCCCGCGACATCGAGGAAGGCATC
>DAISJE010000562.1:0-3287 GCA_036821665.1 Bryobacteraceae bacterium
TTGGTTTTCATCCATCAGAAATTCGACCGTACCCGCGTTGGTGTACCCGATGGACTGCATGGCCAACTGTAGACGATCGGAAATGGTCTTGCGGAGTTTCGGCGATACGGAAGGAGAAGGCGATTCTTCCAGGAGTTTTTGATGACGCCGTTGAATGGAGCACTCGCGCTCGCCCAGTATCTCTACATTGCCGTGCTCATCGGCTAAAACCTGAAATTCGATGTGGCGCGGAGCTTCGACCAGTTTCTCCATGTAGACATCGCCGGAGGAAAAGGCAGCGGCTGCTTCGGATTGGGCTTGCGCCAGCAGCGGCGGCAATTCCGATTCGGAGCGGACCACACGCATGCCGCGTCCACCGCCGCCGGCCGCCGCCTTCAACATGATCGGGTAACCGATCTCCGAGGCTAGTGCGATGCCCTCTTCAGGGCCACTCAACACACCGCGAGAACCGGGCAGCACCGGCACACCTGCTTCTTCCATGATGGCCCGCGCGCGCTGCTTCAGCCCCATGCGGCGAATGATTTCGGGCTGCGGCCCAACGAACTTGATCCCCGAAAGTTCACACACCTCGGCGAAATCCGCATTCTCACTCAAGAACCCATAGCCGGGGTGGACCGCATCCACGTTAGTAATTTCCGCTGCACTGATGACAGCCGGAATGTCCAGATAGCTGCGGGAACTCTTAGCGGGGCCAATACAAATCGCTTCGTCGGCAAACCGTACATGCAAGGCGTGCCGGTCCGCCTCCGAATACACCGCAACGGTTTTTATGCCGAGATCTTTGCAAGCACAGATAACCCGCAATGCGATTTCGCCCCGGTTTGCAATTAGAATTTTGCGGAACATCGACGCTTCTATTTAGGCCGGACGAATGGTGAAAAGCGATTCACCATATTCAACGGGACGGCCGTTCTCCACGTGTTTCCTCACAATGGTTCCGGCTATCTCCGCCTCGATTTCATTCATGAGCTTCATCGATTCGATAATGCAGAGCACCTGTTTCGGTTCTACGCGATCGCCAACCTTGATGAATGGGGCCGCTCCAGGCGAAGCAGCATCGTAGTAGGTTCCCACAATTGGCGACTTCACAATGACATCCGACTCATTCTGCGCGGCAGCAGCGGGCGCAGGGACCTCCTGTGCCGGCGAGTGTGCCTGAGCCTGCTGCTGCGGATGCGCCATTGGCGATGCTACCTGAAGCGGCAAAACGGTCGGAACCACGACATCCTGATTGGTCGCGGCGCTTCGGATGCGTACGCGGTTTTCGCCCTGCTGTACTTCCAACTCGAGAATCCCGGTTTCCTGCACAACGCGAATCAGATCTTTGATCTCGTCAATTGTCATGGTTTGTTCTTGCCGCCGAAATCAGGCCGCCCATTACAAGGCAACCAGCTCTTTACGGGTGGGAGTTAGAACTTCGCTCCCTTGTTCTGTCACCACCACGGTATCTTCGATGCGAATACCGCCCAGTCCTTCTACGTAGGCTCCAGGCTCAACTGTGATGACCATTCCCGCCTCCAGTTTCGTTCCTTCCTTACGGCCCACTCGCGGGCGTTCATGAATCTCCAGGCCGAGCCCGTGCCCCGTCGAGTGAAGGAACAGTTTATCCAAGCCGTACCTCCGCAATACCTCGCGGGCAGCCGCGTCGACTCTCGCGCACGAAACTCCCGGTTCTATTGCATCAATTGCTGCAAGCTGGCTCTCCAGCACCGCCCGGTACATCCGTCGTATTTTCGCATCCAGCTTGCCGACGGCATAAGTGCGGGTCATGTCGCTGGCGTAGCCTGCGACCGACGCGCCCATATCCACCAATAATAGTTGATCGCGGTTAATGGGATGGTTGGTTGGATGAGCATGCGGGAGAGCACTGCGTGTTCCCGCAGCCACAATCGTCTCGAATGCCGTGCCGTCTGCGCCCAACCCACGCATGCGGTACTCGATTTCGGCTGCCAAATCGACCTCTGTCATAGAGACCTTAAAATGGCGAAGGGCCTGCTCGAGGGCCGCGGAGTTTAACTGGACGGACGCTTTAATCGTCGCGATTTCGGCCGGCGTTTTTACCGTCCGCAGCGCCTCTACCATTCCCGATACCGCCTTGAACCGAATGCCCTTTATCGCGCTTCTTAACTCGGTGTAGCCTTCGTAACTGATTCGATTCTGCTCAAAACCTATGGACTTCAGCTTCAGCCGTTGCACCCATTTTTGAACTTCTGCCGTAAGCGGGCCCTTTGCGATCTTTACTTCGCAATCGGACTCCTGGGGCGCTTGCGTCTGATAGCGAGGATCGGTAAATAGCAAAGTGCGGTTCGGCGCGACCAGAAGCGCTGCATTACTGCCGGTGAATCCGGCCAGGTACCGGATATTCGGTAGTCCGGTTATCAGAAAGGCATCAACGCGCGCCTGATGTAAAGCGGGCAAAAGACCTTCACGCCTCAGCCCGTATTCGGCCTGGTTATCCAAATCGTCCTCTTTTAAGGCTTAAGCAGCAACTTGCCCGTTGTCTTACGGCCTTCTAAGTCCCGGTGAGCCTGCGCCGCATCCGCCAGGTCATAGGATTTATAAATCTGAACCCGGAGTCTCCCGTCGGCGATCCACGTAAAGATATCGGAAGCGCGCCACTTCAGCTCCACCGGGTCGCTGATGTAATTTCCTAGACTCGGGCGGGTCAGAAAAAGTGATCCTTTTTGACTGAGTATTAATGGGTCGATCTCACCGACGGCCCCGCTCGACTGGCCGAAGCTGGCCATCATGCCGCGGGGTTTAAGGCAATCGAGACTCTTGTGAAACGTCGATTTGCCGACAGAGTCGTAAACGACATCGACGCCTTTCCCGGAAGTGATTCGCTTCGTTTCCGCCACAAAATCTTGCTGTGTGTAGAGAATCACATGGTCAGCGCCATGATCTTTCACCAGCCGGGCTTTCTCTTCGGTCGAGCAAGTACCGATTACGGTTGCACCGGCGATCTTCGCCATTTGCACGATCAGCAGTCCCGCTCCTCCGGCCGCGGCATGAATCAGACAGGTGTGGCCGGATTTCAAAGGAAAAGTCGAGCGTGTCAGATAGTGCGCGGTCATGCCTTGCAACAGTACGGCAGCGCCATCTTCGAAGCTGACGTTTTGGGGCAGATCTACCAGGAATTTTTCCGGAACCACTGCATACTCGGCGTAAGAGCCGCGCGCCATGGCGTAAGCGACACGCCGGCCCGGACGGATATTGACCCCTTTGCCGACAGCAGCAACCGTACCGGCTCCTTCGCTGCCTAACCTTACAGGCTGCTCCGGAGCCTT
>DAISJE010000563.1:0-3281 GCA_036821665.1 Bryobacteraceae bacterium
GCCGCGCAGATGTCGCCCGCCAGCACTTCCTGAATCTCTTCACGCTTGTTCGCGTGCATCTTCACCAGGCGGCCAACGCGTTCCCTCCGGGCTTTGCTGACGTTGTAAATGGAATCGCCCGCGTTCAGCTTGCCTGAATATACGCGAATGAAGCAAAGCTGACCGACAAACGGGTCAGTCATGATTTTGAAGACGAGCGCCGAAAACGGTTCCGAATCGCTTGCCTTGCGCTCCATGTGCTCTTCCGGGTTGTCGATTGCCGTTCCTTTGACCGGTGGAATATCGATCGGCGAAGGCAGATAATCGGAAACCGCATCGAGCAGGTTCTGAACGCCCTTGTTTTTAAAAGAAGAGCCGCAGATGACCGGGAAAATCTTCTGGGCGATTGTGGCTTTGCGAATACCGGCGACCAGCTCCCCTTCCGTGATCGGCTGTCCCTCGATGTATTTCTCCATCAGGACATCTTCGGTCTCGGCGACCGCTTCGATCAGCTTGTCGCGATACTCCTTCGCTTGCTCGACCAGATCAGCGGGAATATCGACATCATCGTATTTCGCACCCAATGTCTCATCGCGCCAGATGCGGGCTTTCATTTTCACCAGGTCGATGATGCCTTTGAACTGGTCCTCTGCGCCGACCGGCAACTGAATAGGAACGGGACGCGCATTCAATCGCTCCACAATTGTCTCGACCGAGTGAAAGAAATCGGCTCCGACCCGGTCCATTTTGTTAATGAAGCAAATGCGCGGCACGCCGTATTTATCAGCCTGACGCCAAACTGTTTCCGATTGCGGCTGAACGCCGGCAACGGCGTCGAACACAGCACAAGCCCCATCCAGAACGCGCAGGCTGCGCTCGACTTCGGCCGTGAAATCCACGTGCCCCGGCGTATCGATGATGTTGATCGTTACATCGTGCCACTGGCAGGTTGTAGCGGCGGAAGTAATCGTAATCCCGCGCTCCTGCTCCTGCGCCATCCAATCCATGGTGGCGGTGCCTTCGTGCACTTCACCGATTTTGTGCGTACGGCCGGTGTAGTACAGAATGCGTTCGGTCGTAGTGGTCTTACCGGCATCGATGTGCGCCATGATGCCGATATTGCGCAATTTTTCTAACGGTACAGTGCGGGGCATTCTGACTTCTGACTCCTGATTTCTGACTCCTCTTTCCTACCAGCGATAGTGTGCAAACGCTTTATTGGCTTCCGCCATGCGATGCACATCGTCCTTCTTTTTCACGGCGCCGCCGCGCATGTTGGCGGCATCGTTCAATTCGTTCGCCAGCTTATCGGCCATGCTCTTGTCCGGCCGCGTGCGCGCATTCGTAATAATCCAGCGCAGCGCCAGACTTATCCGGCGGTTCTGCGCCACTTCGACGGGCACCTGATAGTTCGCTCCGCCCACGCGCCGCGTCTTCACTTCAAGCAGCGGCTTTACATTCTCAACCGCCTTCTTAAAAGCTTTTAACGGATCGTCCCCGGAACGCTCCCGCAGGACTTCCATCGCTTGGTAAAAAATCTTCTGTGCCGTGTTCTTCTTCCCGTCCCACATCATGGAATTCACAAATTTCTCAACCAGGGTCGAGTTGTACAGCGGATCGGGAATGACTTCGCGGGGTTCGGGTCGTCGTCTGCGCGGCATAGCTCTACTTCTTTCCTTTCGTCGGCGCGGCAGCACCGCCCTTCGGCCGCTTGGCGCCATATTTCGAGCGCCCCTGCTTGCGGTTTGCAACACCGGCGGTATCGAGCGTTCCGCGCACAATGTGGTAGCGGACACCGGGTAGATCCTTCACGCGGCCTCCGCGGATCAGTACGATCGAGTGCTCCTGCAGGTTGTGGCCGACACCGGGGATATAGGTCGTCACCTCGATGCCGTTCGTGAGCCGCACGCGGGCGACTTTACGCAGCGCAGAATTCGGCTTCTTCGGGGTGGTGGTATAGACACGAGTGCAAACGCCGCGGCGCTGCGGGCAAGCCTGCAAAGCCGGACTGGCGGTCTTGTAGCGCGTCGCCTTGCGGCCCTTACGCACAAGTTGATTAAAGGTCGGCACGAATATCCTCTTTCGGACTTAAAACATCATGCGCCCACGACGCAGTGCAGCCTAGGGCCACACGCCGCAGACGCTTCAATAAGAAACTCGAAATGCCCACTCCGGGGCTTGTTCACAGGCTCGAACCTGATCCAACAGGCCGGCTGTTTTTGATTAACTGCCAGGAGGCTGATATAGCGTCTTCACCAGCCCCAACCGCGAGGGTAACTGCTTCGGGTAACGGCCCTTACCGGATTCAACGTTGCACCTTCGAATGAAGATGTTTATTGGTCCGACAGCGGGGCCCGACTTCCGGCCGGATGCCTATCGAGAGGCGTTAACCTCTTTAGACACGGTAGCTCGGAGGCCGAAGAATCAACTCGCAAACTTTTCCAGTGTATAGGGAAGGGGTACGGATGTCAACTAGATAGCGATGATGTTGCCTAGAGCATTTGAGAGATTCGCTTCCAAATTTAGGGGCTTTACGATTAATTGTAACTACTTTTAGTTGCGCTTGTTGACTTTATATAAGACACTACTTCACATAGGCGAAAGGCCCGAAATGAGTCAGCGAGACAAGCTGCTGGAGCGGCTCAAAACAGGGCCGAAGGACTTCACTTGGGGCGAGTTGGAGCGGCTACTGGATGGACTTGGGTACAAGCAAGAACGCAATACGGGTTCGAGCCGAAAGTTCTATAACGAATCCACTGGCGCGCTCATCTGCATTCATCAGCCGCATCCGCGAAATATTCTGAAGTCATACCAGGTGAGAGACATACTTCAGCATCTGAAGGAGGTGGGCGCAATATGAGCAATACGTTGGAGTACAAGGGCTATGTCGGATCCGTGGAATTTAGCGCCGATGACGACGTGTTCCACGGCAAACTGGAAGGCATTCGTGACCTGGTCAGCTATGAAGCGACTGACGTAGCGGGTTTAAAACGGGCGTTTCATGGAGCCGTTGACGACTATCTAGCGACGTGCGAAAGAAAGAAGAAGAAACCGGAGCAGGTGTTCAAAGGCGTGTTTAACGTACGCGTTCGCCCTGAACTTCATCGGCGTGCTTTTATTTACTCCACCGAGCACAAAAAGAAGCTCAATAGTGTCGTCAGCGAGGCGTTGGAAAAATATTTGGAACGTGCAGGTTAATGTCGGCTCGACTAGATGATTTTGAAACTCCGGAGTCTAATAAACCATCACACGCTATCGATGGCTGCCGCCGTCATCGTTTTTTGCCTGTTTGTGACACCCGT
>DAISJE010000564.1:0-3275 GCA_036821665.1 Bryobacteraceae bacterium
ACCGACATTCTGATCGATGGCGGATGGACAGCGCGTTGAGTCTTTTATATGACGCGCCGTGATGCAAACTGGATGATCTTACGAGCTGCTGCCGTTGCCGGCGGTGCTGAGTTTTTCTCGAGCTGGTCGCAAGCAGCGCACAATCACGGCTCCAACGCTCCGCCAGACCCTCATAATTGGGCTGCTTACAAGCCGCGGTTTTTCTCCGATGAGGATTTTAAAAATCTGGACACCTTCACCGCCGTCCTCATTCCTACGGATGACACGCCCGGCGCGCGCGAAGCGTATGTCGCACCGTTTATCGATTTCGTGGTCCAGGCAGCCGCCGAGTACGCCCCTGAAATGCAGGAGCGCTGGCGGAAAGCGATGGCAGATCTGCGATCGCAGAAGTTCAGTAGCTTGACTCCGCAGCAGCAAATTGCCGTGGTCGAGCAAATGTCTCGCGGATCAGGTTCCGCAACTTACAACTTGATCAAAGAGATGACCGTCCATGCTTTTTATACGTCACGCGTGGGTCTAATCGATGTTCTGGAATACAAAGGTCTGGCCTATCTGACCGAGTTTCCAGCCTGCACCCATCCAGAGCATCACCGGGTCTGAACGAATGCAGAAGTACGACATCGTGATTGTCGGTTCGGGCGCGTGTGGAGGATGGGCCTGTATGGCGCTGGCCCAGAGTGGGTTCAAAGTGGCTCTGCTCGAAGCCGGTTCGCACATTGAACCGTATCGCGATTTTCATCACCGTTGGCCCTACGAGCTGCCCTTCCGCGGCGCGGGCCAACCCGGATTTCTTCGCAAATATCACAAAGGCGCAACCGAATACAACTACCGGATCATGATTGACGATCGGGATAACCCATATACGACCGCGCCGGACAAACCGTTTCGCTGGTCGCGGTCACGCGTCCTGGGCGGCAGAACGCTGCACTGGTCGCGCGCTTCCGATCGCTTTTCCGATCTCGAGTTCAAAGCAGCATCACGCGACGGCTATGGCGAGAATTGGCCGATCGCCTACGCCGACATTGCGCCCTATTATGATCGCGTGGAGGAGTTCATCGGCGTTAGTGCCGCACCGGCAAATCTGCCGCAGTTTCCGGACGGCAAATTTCTTCCGCCGATGGCTTACAACTGCGCCGAGACAATTTTTGACGCGGCTTGCAAAAAGATCGGATTCCCCGCTACACCGCGCCGTGTTGCGCAGCTCACGCGCATGCTGCACAATCGGCCGCCTTGTCATTACTGCGGCAATTGCATCAACGGCTGCGACGTGGGCGCCATGTTCAGCACGGTTGCCTCAACCCTTCCACCCGCTCTGAAAACCGGCAACATCACATTGCTGTGCGATTCCGTCGTCAGCCACGTTTTGATGAACTCGGAGAACCGCGCGCGCGGCGTGCGTTATATCGAGCGTTATACGAACAAACCCGTCGAGATAGAAGCGGGCGTTGTTATTCTGGCCGGATCTTCGCTGGAAAATACGCGTCTGCTGTTGAACTCGCAGCGCGGCGGTCTCGCCAACACGAGCGGTGTTCTCGGTCATTATTTAATGGATCAGGTCGCCGGTGCCGGCGTGAGCGGCCTTTTACCGCAACTGAAGAACACCCCAATTCGCAATGACGACGGCAAAGCAGGAGGATTATATATCCCCAATTTCCGCAACATCGGCGGCAAACAAGATTCTAAGAACTTCATTCGCGGCTACGCCATGAGCGCCAGCGGCGGGGCCACCATGTTTCCGGGTTTCGCTCCTCGTCTGCGCGGCTTCGGCAGCGACTACAAAAAGCAAGTTAAGTCGCTGTATCCGGCGTTTGCTCGGGTATGGCTCTCAGGCGGCGAGATGCTGGCCCGTAAAGAAAATTTCGTCGAGTTGGATCCGGTGATAAAGGATAAGTGGGGCATCCCTGCCCTTAAAATCAACTGCACACATTGCGATAACGATCGGAATCTTTATCAGGATTTTTTCGACCACGCACAGCAGCTTTTTCGCGCTGCCGGCGGTGAGATTGTCGATTCAAAGCCGCACATTTCCGTTCCTGGTAGCCTGATTCACGAGGTGGGTACCTGCCGCATGGGAGCCGATCCGAAAACAAGCGTATTGAACTCGTTTTGCCAGACCCATGACATTCCGAACCTGTTTGTTTTCGGCGGTGGGTGTTTCGTGACTACGGGCGATAAGCATCCGACGCTGACCATGATGGCTCTGACCGCGCGCGGCTGCGATCATCTTACCGAACTTGTAAGAAAACGGGAGATTTGATGGCGAGTAAACCGCAGCAGGCAGCAGTTCCCTCCACCGAGTTTGAGAAATCCGTTTATCGGAAGGTCACCTGGCGGCTGATCCCGTTTCTGTTTCTCTGCTACATCTTTGCTTATGTTGATCGGGTAAATGTCGGCTTCGCCAAGCTGCAGATGCAGCAGGATCTGGGCATCAGCGACGCAGTCTATGGCGCCGGCGCTGGCATCTTCTTTATCGGCTACTTCTTCTTTGAGGTGCCATGCAACATGATGCTCCAGAAAATCGGCGCGAAGCGCTGGCTCGGCCCCATCATGATCGTGTGGGGCATAGTTTCCGCCTGTACGATGCTGGTTCGCACCGAATTCCAGTTCTATGCGGTACGTTTTCTTCTCGGCATGGTGGAATCCGGTTTTTTCCCCGGCGTCATCCTCTATTTGACGTTCTGGTACACGGGTAAACATCGCGCCAAAATGATCGCGGCCTTCATGACGGCAATCCCTCTTTCCGGAGTGATCGGCGGTCCGATATCCGGCTGGATCCTCGAAAGTATGTCGTCAACCGGCGGCCTGCGCGGCTGGCAGTGGCTCTACATCGTGGAAGCTGTTCCGTCCATACTGGCCGGCATCGCGGCCTTCGTCTTTCTGCAGGACGACCCGTCTAAAGCGAAATGGCTGAAACCCGAGGAGAGGGAGCTTGTCCTCCGTCATCTGCGCGAAGAAGAAGCTAAGAAGAAATCGGACGATGCCGGACGCCACCGCCTGAAAGACGCATTCCGGAGCGGAAAAATTTGGGCGCTTTGCTTCGTCTATTTCGGGTTTGTGATGGGCAATTATGGAATCGGGTTCTGGCTCCCTCAGATCGTCAAGGACACGATCACGAAGGATCCGTTCGACATCGGCCTGCTGACCACGATTCCGTGGGCCGCGGCTGCGATCGTCATGGTGGTCGTGGGTCATCATTCCGATAAGACCGGTGAGCGCTGCTGGCACATCGCACTTTCCGGAATCGCAGGAGCACTCGCTTTCGCCGTCTCGGCTAT
>DAISJE010000565.1:0-3264 GCA_036821665.1 Bryobacteraceae bacterium
AGGCCGAAGTGACGCCCGAAGGTTATTCGTTCGATAAAGTCGTGGACACGCTGCCCTGGCAGCACATTATCTTCTTTCATCGATTACCCTAGTGAAGGCGAGGCATCCCTCGCCATTACGTTGGGTCAATTGGAGCTGCCAACCATTGCGCCGGCGGCCGCGATCAGCCGCTATATCAGCTTCGATCGCGACTCCTGGAAAGCACTGCGCGCTAACACACCATTGCTCTTGAGCGAAGAGGAGCTCGCTTCGCTGCGCGGTATCAACGAGCAGGTGGACTTGCGGGAGGTGGAAGAAATTTATATTCCACTCTCACGTCTGCTGAATCTTCACGTGGCCGCTATCCAACATCTGTACGACGCGCGCCAGCAGTTCATTGGGTCGTCAAAGCCACAGAAGGTTCCCTACATTATCGGCATTGCCGGCAGCGTAGCGGTTGGAAAGAGCACGTTTTCGCGCGTGCTCCGCGCCTGCCTGGCGCGTTGGCCGGACCATCCCAGAGTCGATCTCATCACGACCGACGGCTTTCTATATCCAAACCATGTCCTCGAAGAACGAGGCCTGATGCGCCGCAAAGGTTTTCCCGAAAGCTACGATCAGCGACTCTTACTGCATTTTTTGGCCGACGTAAAAGCGGGAGTGCGAGTCGTTTCCGCGCCGGTTTACTCGCATTTGCACTACGACATCGTTCCAAACATGGTCCAGAATATCGAGCACCCGGACATCCTCATTCTGGAAGGTTTGAATGTCCTGCAATCGGCCGATTTCCTCCGGAATGCCTCACAGCTCTTCGTATCGGACTTCTTTGATTTTTCGATTTATCTGGATGCGAGCGAGGCCACTGTGGAGCGCTGGTATGTCGACCGATTCTTACGCCTGCGCGATACGGTCTTCCAAAACGAAGCCAGCTATTTCCACCGCTATGCGGCGCTATCGGAAACCGAGGCGGTCGAAACCGCGAAAACAATCTGGCGCGAAATCAATTTGGTGAATCTCGAGGAAAATATTTTGCCGACTCGCGAGCGCGCGCATTTGATTCTTGAGAAGGCAGAGGACCACGCAGTGCAGACGGTCAGGCTAAGGCGGGTTTGAGAGACTTAACCGCTTCTATGTAGCGCATTCTGGCGGACGCGGAAGATCTCCTTCGAGCCGAAGCGGTAGTGTGAGCGTGAGAACTAAAAACGCCAAACGTAACTACCATGCGAGGGCATCAGGCCGGTTTTCGGGCCACTAAAGAAGAATCGATAAGCTGTCCTGAAATGTCTGAGACTCCCATTCTTGACTTGGAGCGCGAGCCCCCGGAGCCGTCTAAGCCTTGGCTCCCTAAGCTCATCGGAGTGATTGCGGGTTTACTTGTAACGCTGACATTCATTCTGGAGGATCAGGATAAGCTTCCGAATTGGCATTGGCCCGCTTTTAACGGGCTCCTTATTATTCCAGCCTTATACGTTTCTATTGCAATCCACGAGATCGGCCATCTTGTTGCGGGTACACTGGTTGGACTCGACACCGGAGGAATTGCAATCGGTGGTTTTGTTTTTGCCAAATCAGGTAAAAACTGGACTTTTCGATTTGATCGGCGTATGTGGGTCTCAGGCTTTTTCAAGCCACTTACTCCTGCTGCGGCTTTCCCTCCCGCTCGATTTGCCTGGATGATAGGTGGTGGGCCGCTTGCGAGCTTCGCCCTAGCTGTCGTGTGTTTCCTGATATATGTTTACTCGGGCAACGGCATTTGGGATTCGTTCGGCTCATTGTTTTGGCTCGCACTGTTTACGTTAATCATTTCGAGCGTGCCATTTTCGTCGGGTCTGAACAAGTCCGATGGTGCGCGGCTTTGGCTATTACTCCGGCGGCCTGACCAGGCGCGCTCGTGGATCGCACTCCTTGCACTTCATACCGAGGAAGCGAAGGGCTTACGACCTCGCGAGTGGAACCCCGAATATTTTTCGGCAAGTGCTGTCGTTTAATATTGCGTCTACCGAGTATCCGTACTGCCAATTACTGGCCTTTTTCCGGCGATTGGACGAAGGAGCGGAGTTTGTTGCTCTTCACCATCTGGAGAACGCTCTTGCCAGATCTGCAAGTACCGGGAAGCTATTCAGGCAGGCCTTGTTCCTAGAAGCCGCTTCCGCCAGCGCGAATGTTCGAAAGCGCGCGGCGCAGGCACGCATCTGGTGTGAGCGTGGATGTAAGTTGCGCAAACCGGAATCACTCGACGTCGTGAAAGCGGGAATCGCTATGTGCGAGAAGCGCTACGAAGACGCACTGCAGCATTGGGGAGCGGCAAGAGCGTGGGCTGTTCGGCGACGACTCGATTCCGGATTGATCCGATTTGCCAAAGAGAAGTGGGCAGAGTCCGAAACCATATGCCGCGCGGCAATGGACGAGAAACACATTCGCGCCCAGAACAGCGAAGGCCCTGGTTCACTAAAGCTGCAGGGCAATTCTCAGCCCCTCATCGACTAAACGTTCAAGACGCGGCGGTAGACTGCCGGCCTGTTCTGTCAGGAAACTGCGATCGAGCGTTAAAAGTTGCGAAACATTCACGACCGTGTCTCGGGAGAGGCCGGACGAACGTGCCGGCAATAGAACGTTTCCTGGCGCAACGGCGAGTTGCAGATTCGCGGTGATCACGGCCACGATTACCGTTTGAATTCGGCTGGCGTTGAACGCGTCCGCTTGTATCACAAGTATCGGCCGTCTGTACCCCGGCTCGGAACGACGAGGCTCAGGAAGGTCCGCCCACCAGATCTCTCCTCGCTGAATCGTGTCCATTCCTTACCAAGTGTTCTTTGGGAGGGACTTCAATTGGGCACGGTGCAATCCGGACTCGACCTTGGCTGAATTCTGCGAATACAATTCATTCAGCCGTTCCGTAATCGTATTCGCATCTTGCTGTTTTAAAAACGCTGCAATTGCTTGTGCGTACAGCGCACTCCTCGATATTCGTAGGCGGCGGGCTATTGCCTCCGCTTGTTGGAACAGGTCGTCGGGCATTGAAACGGCCGTCTTCATGCTGACAGTATAACTCCGGTTATACCGCGGCGGCAGCTCTCGCTCTAATCACCCGTCTCGCTCCGAGTTGCAGCGCGAACACCCGCTAATTCATGCATTCACGCTGCGATTCGTCAAGCCTCTTTCGACGTTAATTCGCTTAGAGCGCGCGCCAACCGTCGCTTGCATCAGGTTCCTCGGCCGCCGCTCTGCTACTCGCCACCCGTCCCGCTCCCAACTGCAGCGAGAACACCGCCAGAGCATCCACGA
>DAISJE010000566.1:0-3233 GCA_036821665.1 Bryobacteraceae bacterium
GAGGGGATATTGCTATCAACGGTGCAGTTGATGCAAAAGGCGAAGCGCAGATTGCGACGCTCAGTTCTTCGGGTGAAAGTGTCTTGCTCGAAGCAAAAACGGAATCGCTGATTCTTGTGCTAAGCGGTGAACCGATCAATGAGCCGGTCGCCAGCTATGGGCCTTTCGTGATGAACACGGAAGCGGAGCTGCGGCAGGCTTTCGAAGATTACCGGGCAGGCCGTATGGGCCGGTTGCAGTGAGATTCGGAGCGTTAACATACCCGGCAATAGCAGTAAAGAAACTGCTGCGTGGTGCCAAACGGGGTGGTATGCATTTCGTTTGAACTTTCCATCAACCGAAAACGCGCGCCGAACTCGTCATGAAGGGATTCGGCATCATATCTCATCACACTTAATCCACTACACGTCGCAGGGCCGGTCACGCCAAACGTACTGACAATAACGTGGCCGCCCCGCTTCACGCTCGCGATCACGTTTTGAACATACCTAATTCGATCTTTCGCATCGGTCAGAAAATGAAAGACAGCGCGATCGTGCCAAACATCATAGAGGTCAGGCAGCACGCCGGGCCGCGTGATATCGGCGGCAAGCCAGCGGATCTGCCCGGCAGCCGGCCCGAGACGTTCTTGGCTTACTTCGAGCGCCCGAGTAGAAATATCAAGCACGGTGAGGTTTCGATAACCACGCTTTAATAGATCGTCGGCAAGCGTAGATTCGCCTCCGCCCACGTCGATGATGGCGGCCGAATGGTCGGGAGCAGCACGCTCAATCAAGGCCGTTGAAAGTTCAAGGTGCGGGCGAAACCAACTGACCGCATCGGGAGCTTTGGTGCTATAAACCCTTTCCCAATGTTGCCGAACATCCATCCGTTCCTGAGTTTAATTCAGAATGACGCCGAAGTATCTTTCCAATCGAGCTTGAAATCCCGTAGAGGCAATCCGTGAGACGTGGCGTACTGATTTCGCACGGCAACTACATTGTCCAAGCGTCATTTTTTGTGGATAGGGAAGCAGAGTGTAACCGCGGCTAAGAAGCGGTGAAACGGATTCGGCGGCGAGAGCAAATTGTATAACAAGCAGGCACACGCCCGAAATGACAGTGTGCTTCATAAATGGCCTTCTTCGAAGACGATTGCCAGATTTTGCACATCCTTGCCGGCCCGGATGGCGAATTCGCGGTTCAGGGTTGTTGCGTCCAGCCGTTCCACATGTTCGCGGCGCTGGCCGTTCTCAGACCAGATCTGGGTGATTTTTGTCTGACCTGTCGGTGGAGTTCCTTGAGCATAGACAGCGAAGCGAAGATTGTCCACAGCCGGGCCAGCACTGAGAATCTTCACATACACGCGTTTCGTACCAGCCGGAAGCACGCGTACTTGTTGAAATACTTCGGGCCACAACAGAAGCCTGGAGATCGGATCGCCATCGAGCCAAATTAGCTTTTGGGGATAATTCCAGAGCGGTTGGAAAGGTCCGCCGGGCGCAATCGACCAGGCAAGCGAAACCGGACCCGCAGCGGTGGTGATATTTATATGGCGCGTTTCGGCCGTGAGTTTGTCGGGAGCTAATCCATTGCGTAGATCCAAGAATCGAGCGCCCACATCGAAACCGGTTAGCGGGGCATCACCGGCATCGAGAGAATAAACAATCTCGCCTGTGTGGCCGTTGGTAGGGCGGAGAAGTTCCTGGCCGCTTTGCTTGATGAGTTCAAAGCCGTGTGTCGCCAGGGCCGATAGCGGCACAGGAATAGCTACGCGCCGCATGGGCGCTGCCGCGGAGTAAACGAAATGATTTTCTCCGGGTTGGACAGCGGGGAGTGTGCGGGGATTCAGTTGAATCCGCGATACAAGATGTAGAGCGGCTATATGCGTACTCGGATCTTTCGTGATTTTTACTTTGTATCCATAGGAGCCGCTGACCGCCGTGAGTTTTCCGTGAGCGCTCCTGACGAGTACCGCCGGTTCTATCATAAATTCGCCCTGGTGAGGACCCTGCAGTGTTCCGGCAGATGTCCAGCTTCGCCCGCCGTCCGTTGATGTTTCAATTCGCAGGGTGGCGTCTTTCGACGGCAGCTTCGCATCGATGCTAAAACGCGCATCGATGATGACATAGGGACTCGGCATGTCAATAACGGTGACTGCCTGGTCCGCTATGTGAGGCGGGGTGTATTCGATTCTCCCAGTCGCCCACAGGCGGTCATCTTTCTGGCTACGCGGACCATCCGCCGTGCGGATGTGATATTCAGCGATTTCCTGCGGGAACTCGGTCCACTGCTTTCCGTCGAATTTATAGGGCAAATAGAACAGCCCCGGTTCTTCGGGCTTGAAATAACGAATCAGTTTTTCGCCAGGACGCAGCACAAAATCCATGCTGTGGCCGGAAGAATATCGCGTATAAGGATATAAGTAATTGTTAGCTGTTGTGGTGAACAAATCCGCCAGATCCTTCATGGCGTGCGCGCGAACATCAGCCGGGTACCAGGGGTAATCGACCACTTGCGGCTTCACTTTGCCGGGGCTTGCCAGCTTTCCTAAGATGATGTTGGCATTGCGTTCGAGATCCCGGACGGACACAACCTGCTTTCCGCGAAATGAGCCGTCGCCGGCGACGTTGTAGCCCATCATGTCCGAATCGAAATAGTGATAGCGGCCGTCATAGAAGACTTCCGCGACTGTGTGGCCTGTCAGAAACCAGCACCGGGCATCGGCAAAGCCTCCCGCTTCAAAAACGGCTTCGAGCAGCGGAGCAATGTGATAGCAGAGTCCGAAACCGTAGCTGTTCAGCAGCTTTATCGGATCGAGAACCTCGCCGGTAGGCTCTTCATAGGTCCATCCGGCGATGTGATACCAGAATCCGGGCTTCACAAAACGGCCGTCTGTTAGGAAAAAGCGCCAGATTGCTTCGGCCTTTTCGGGCGGAGTCTGCGCGCCGGCTTGCGCATAGATCGCATTAGTAAACTTTTTCAGATCGGTCGAATCGGGCTGACCGGAGCGCAGCAATTTCGGCGAGTACACCTGAGCATTGAGCCCGCACGCAAGAATCAGCAGTCCAAAAAGCCGAATGGCTTTGACGCTCATGGATGACGGCTCCATGTCCAGGTGAATAGCTGATGATTATGCAGTTGGAAAGCCTGATACAGCGGCTCGCGGCCATAGCGTACATCAGGCGTAAAGCGGAAACTCCAACCCTCGCAATCAAGAGTGAGAGGAATAGAGGTTCCCGCAGGCGTGTTGGG
>DAISJE010000567.1:0-3211 GCA_036821665.1 Bryobacteraceae bacterium
TCGTGACAACCACGATTTCGTTTTCCCGGCGGCAGCGTTCGACCAGAGAGGCATGTCCCCGGTGCAGCGCTCCCATGGTTGGAACAACGCCGATGCTGCGGCCCTCGATCGCGCGACGCCTGGCCAGCCATTCTGCTACCGTCTTCGAAACCTGCACGATCAGTAGCTCTCTTCCGGCGTAGGAAAGGTTCCGGTTTTTACCGCCTTGTTGAAATCCGCGAGCGCATCCAGTACATTGCGCGCTCCGTCGCAAAAAGGTCGTGAGAACTTCGGCTGGAAATCGACATTCAATCCGAGCAGATCCTGCAGGACCAATATCTGTCCGTCGCACCCGCCGCCGGCTCCGATGCCGATTGTCGGAATGCGAAGAGTAGCCGTAATCTCACGAGCAAGGTTCGCCGGAATACATTCCAAAACGATAGCGAAAGCGCCAAGCGTTTCGAGAGCGGTAGCTTGCCGGAGAATTTCGCGCGACGCTTCCTCCGTGCGGCCTTGCACTCGATAACCGCCATAGGCGCGAACCGATTGAGGTTGCATCCCGATATGCCCCATAACCGGGATTCCGCTCTGCGCGATCCGTTCAATGACATCCTCATGACCGTCAACTCCTTCCAATTTCACGGCATGCGCACCGGCGCGCACGAGCGTTTGCACGGCGTCCATTGCCGCCGGGAGGCCCTTTCGAAAAGAGAGAAACGGCAGGTCGGCAACGATGAATTTCTCTGGTGCGCCACGCGCCACGGCTTCCGTGTGCAGGCGCATGAGATCAACGGTCATCGACAGCGTCGAGCGATGGCCATGTACGACCATGCCGGCGCTGTCTCCGACGAGAATCGCATCGATGGAGCTTGCGGCCAGTACACGAGCGAACGTGTAGTCGTAACAGGTGACCATCGACAGTTTGATTCCTTCGACCTTGGCGCGGAAAAAATCGTTGGCGCAAGTTACCGTCAATGCAGCACGCCGGATAGACGATGTGTGGTGTTGGAGAGAATCGGTCGGCATTGTGTAAGTGTTAAGAATCTGTAAAAGTCGGGACTTATGGCTACAAGCTTGATAACCTATGGCGAATGAGAAGCTTTCTCACGCTCAGTTTCATTCCGCGAAGCGGCGATCTAGCCTTACTTGTGCTACGGCTCATGCTGGGGTTCAGCTTGTTCTGGTGCCATGGTTGGGAGAAGATCACGAATTTTGCGGGCATGTCCGCACATTTTCCCGATCCGCTCCATTTCGGGCCTGTTCCCAGTTTGGCACTGGCTCTACTCTCCGACGGCATCTGCTCAATTCTGCTTTTTTTCGGCATCGCCGCGAGATGGGCAGCGCTGGTCGTGGCGGTAAACACCGCGGTGGCATGGAGCCTGGTTCACCATTACCGATTTCACGGTCCAGGCAATGGCGAGATGCCCTGGGCATACTTAGCATTCGCCCTGACAATACTGATTGCAGGCCCGGGACGCTTCAGCTTCGATCGGCTATAGCGGTTGGCTTATCCGGTTCGGCGAAATACTGATTGTAGACATCGGGGTCGAACAAGTTGGCTGTCTTAATGTCTCTCAAAGGCAGCGTGATGAAGAATCGATCCGGATCCAGAGATTCATCCTCTAAAACATTTTGATAGAAAACCGTGCGAAGCGTCTCTAAGGTGTCTTTATCACGGTAGCCGCTGGTGAAGGGCAACAGACGGAAATAAAGCTCTTGAGGATCCAGATTGGGAGATTCAGTTACCCAACCCACGTACCATTTGCGATTATCCAGAGTTACGGATATCAAGAGGCTCTCTTCGGCCGCGCGATGAAGAAGCCGGATGAGAGCACTTCCATGCTTTTTGATCTCTCTGCTCATGGCCTCTTCCGTACCGATGAAGAGATTGACAAGACCTGCCAGCAACGGACCCAAAGCGAACGAAAGTGAACTTTCCGCGGAATAGTTGAACGGGAAAAAGCCATACCAGACTTTCAGCGCGGATACTCCCAAGGCGCCGAGGCCAATAAGCTCAATAATGATCCGTGCAATGCCAGCCAGGCACGTTCCAGCAATAGCCGATTGGAGCAGAAGCCGATAGCCGTCCAGGCGTTGTGCGCCGAAACGAAAATAATGAGCTATGTGGATGAAGAGGAACCCGCCCAGCAGGGGGAGCAGAAGCAGGTTGTAGGGCATTTACTTCAGGCTGGCTAACCTGCTTTTCTGGGTGTGAGAAAGGTGATTCCGCGGCGGTCCCGGGGAGGTTCAGCGACCTTTGAAAGCTTCTGGATGGTTCGCCTCACTTTTGGATCGCGGAGTAAGGCTTTGGCGTCGACGAAGGTCCTTCCGTCGAAATTTACGTGCCAAATTCTCTCTTTTTTCGGTTCGGCCATTGCGCCCTCTCTCCCCAGATTAACGGTTTTGACGGCTAGATGCGAGTTCGAAGCGAATAATCCTCGTCATTGCGGGTAAGGTTAGGACTATAGTACGGGTCGTGCACAATGATGTGATCCCAGTTGGATCGCATGGCTGCGACCTCCTCGGGATGGGGGATGAGATCCTTTGAGGTCTTTGTGAATGCTTCGTAATGATGAAGCTGTGCGTGTGGGGTATACAGTACGCGATAACCGGCGTTCCCAATCTTAAGAGACAGATCGATGTCGTTAAAGGCCACCGCAAACTGGCCTTCATCGAAGCCGCCAACCTGCCAAAACACCTCCGCGCGAGTCATTAAACAGGCCCCAGTGATGGCGCTTACGTTGCGGATAACATCAGAGAAATCAAAATAGTGGCTACTGCCGCCTTCAAGCCCCTTAAAAGCATGACCGCAGTTATCGTAAAGACCCATGATGACGCCCGCATGCTGGATACGGCCATCCGGATAAAGCAGCTTAGCGCCAACCGCACCCACTTCTGGGCGGATAGCCAGTTCGACCATGGCCTCCAGCCACTCTCCGTTGATCACGGACGTATCGTCATTTAGAAAAAGCAGAACAGGCGATTCGGACTGGCGTGCCGCGGCATTATTAATTGCCGAGTAATTGAACGGCTTGTTGCGCCAATCGAGATAACGGAGATTCCGGTACTTCTGCGCCTGCTCGCGCACTAAAGCCTCGATTGCGTTCTGGCGCGAGTTGTCGATAACAATGACTTCGTAATCGCGATAGGTTGTTTTGCCGAAAATGCTCTCGATATTTTCGCGAAGAACGTCAACCTTACCGCCGGACGCAATAATGATGCTGACCCGGGT
>DAISJE010000568.1:0-3211 GCA_036821665.1 Bryobacteraceae bacterium
CGAGCTGGCGCGGCTACGCGGCCGGAAGATCGGATTCGTTTTTCAGTCTTACCAGCTTGTCCCGACACTGACGGCCGAAGAGAATATTCTGCTTCCCGCCGAGCTAAGCGGCTACAACGGCGAACCGCGGCGTCGGGCAAAGGAACTGCTGGAGCGCGTAGGGCTGAGCAATCGCGCACATCACTATCCCGTTCAGTTGTCCGGCGGAGAGCAGCAGCGCGTGGCCCTTGCTCGGGCTTTCATTACGCGCCCGCCTATTTTGATGGCCGACGAACCGACCGGCAACCTTGACAGCGCAAACGGGCAACACGTCCTCGATCTGCTTCTGCAGTTGAATCGCGAAGAGAAGACGACACTCATTCTGGTTACGCACGATCGCCAGTTGGCGGAATATGCGGATCGCATTCTCAAATTGCGAGATGGGCAGGTTGTCAGCGATGAGCTGGTTTCGCGAACCGTCGAAGCATCCACATGACCGGCGCGCTACCGTTTCCCGCGAACCGCGACGCGAAAGCGTCCTTCGGCATCCGTACTGCTTCAAAAATTGCCTGGCGCGATTTGCGGGCCGCTCCGGGTAAATTTGTTTTCGTCGTCCTGGCAGTAGCCGTGGGTGTCGCGGCGCTCAGCGGTGTGAAAGGCTTCGGCTATGCCTTTCAAGGAATGCTGCTCCACAACGCCAAGCAATTGATTGCTGCGGATCTGCAAGCGCAAATGTGGGGCTTGCCCACTCCCGAACAAGTCAGCCGGATGCAAAGGATCGCCGACCAGTATGGCTCGATGACGCGAGTTACCGAGACGGTCTCGATGGCCGGATCCGCGAACCAGCGCATACCGCAGATGGTTTCCGTAAAGAGTGTGGACCCGTCCGTCTATCCGTACTACGGCCAGTTAAAGCTGGATCCTGTACTGCCGTTACGGAAGCTGCTAACCAACGACTCCTCGGCCGTCGTTACTCCGGAACTGCTGCTGCGATTACGAGTAAAGCGCGGTGACAATCTTCGACTGGGCGGCAAAGAATTTCGAATCGTCGGGACCATTGTTTCAGAGCCTGACAGACTAGCGTCGGGTTTTGGACCCGGCATGCGCGTGATTATCAGCCGGGCAGGATTGGAGCGAACCGGACTTATTCAATTCGGCAGTCGCGCGGCGCAACGCTTCCTGTTTAAGCTGAAGCCCGGGGCAAACCTGGATGCGATCAAGCCGGAAATAAAGGCGACTATTAATCGCGTCTTCATCAGCGACTACCGGGAGGGCAGCCCGGTTGTGGGTAGGGCCATCGACAACACAACTACTTTTCTCAGCCTCATCAGCCTGATTGCATTAATTGTCGGATCGTTAGGTGTGGCGATGGCGATGTATTCGCACCTGCAGCAACGCATGGACACGATTGCGGTCATGCGCGCCATCGGCGCTCGTGCAGTTCAAATCATCCAGATCTATTTGCTGCAGACACTCTGGCTGGGCATCGCCGGCGGTGTCATCGGCGTGTGTATCGGTGCGCTGGTACAGAAATCCTTTCCGTGGTTGATTCATCGCGTCTTCGCGCTTTTGCCGCAGGTCCCTTGGGACTGGTCATTCAGCCTTCAGGGCCTGAGCCTGGGCGTGCTGGCGACGTTATTATTCACCGCGCCTCCGCTACTGAGTATTCGAAATGTAAAACCGAGCCTCGTACTTCGCCGCGACATGAGCGACGCGGCGCTGGAAAGCCGGAAGAAATGGCGTGAAAAAATTCCGAGCTGGCTTGGGAGTGTGCTGATTCTTTGCGGCTTCTGCGCTATCGCAATTTGGCTCAGCGGTTCCTGGCGCATGGGGCTGTATTTCATGGCCGGGCTCACCGCGAGCATCCTGGTTCTGGCGGCCATAGCGGCACTGTTGCTCTACATAATGCGGCGCGTTGTTAAGCAGTGGAACCGGCGCATGCCTTCCGCGTTCCGGCATGGTTTCGCAAACTTGTACCGGCCCGGAAATCAAGCGCGGTCTGTATTAGTTGCGCTTGGAATCGGAGTGATGTTCACGCTGAGCACATATCTTCTACAACGAACGGTACTCCGGCAAGTAACCAGTCAGGGGCCGGGCAGGGAGGGCAATGTATTTCTTCTCGACGTGCGCGAGTCGTCGGCGATCACGAGCCTGATTGAATCGCAGCCCGGCGTCACGAGCAAAGTGCAGTTAGTGGGTTATATCGTCTCGCGCATGCTTTCGAAAAATGGAGTGCCGGCGGGGCAACTCCCTTTAAGTAAGGAGCGCATAACGGACCTTCAGACGGTGCGCATTACAACCGCGAAATCCCTTCCGGACGGTCTCAAGTTAAAAGAGGGTCAGTGGTGGAATGCAAACAGTAACCAGCCCCAGCTTGCCGTATCGGAGGAAGCACAGCGCGATTACAAACTGAAGCTAGGCGATCGTCTGCAATTTCAAATCGCGGGTCGCACGATGGAAGCGCCCTTGATCGCAATTTTCCGCCGCGAGCAGCGTGCTCCGGTGCGCTATGACCTCGTGTTTCCTGAAGAAGCGTTGAAGGGATTGCCCGTCACCTACTATGGCGCGGTGCACGTGAATCCTCTGCAAATTCCGCAACTAGAAGAGACTATCTTCGAGAAATTCCCGACCGTAACCGTGATGAACTTAGCCGAAGTGCTGACGCGGATTCAGGAGGCGGTGGATCAGGTGGCGCTCGTGATCCGATTCCTGGCGCTGTTCGCGATTCTTGCCGGGGTAATCATCCTTTCATCAAGCGTTGCCGGCACGCGCTATCGCCGTATTCGCGAAGTAGCTATCTTGAAAGCGCTGGGAGCTACCAGGCGGCGGATCAAAAGTATTTTCTCGATTGAATTTTCCATCCTGGGCGCCGTTTCCGGCCTGGTAGGTGCAATACTGGCCAATGTTTTCACGCGCATCATTGCCGATAAATTCATCAACAGTGCATTCGATTTCGACTGGCGATCTTTGCCCGTGGTGATTATCGCAACGGTGCTGCTGGCAAATGCAGCCGGCTGGCTCGCGAGCGCGCGGATATTAAATCAGAAGCCGCTCGAAGTTTTAAGAGGCGAATAATCCGGACGTGAGTATTTTCCGTGTCGCGTTGGCAAATATTCGGTATCCAGCGAGTCCCGATGAATCGATCACGCTGGCCGAACAAGCCATTGTGCAAGCGTCTATCGAAGGCGCCAGGCTCATCTGCTTTCCGGAATGCTTCGTCCCCGGTTATCGA
>DAISJE010000569.1:0-3204 GCA_036821665.1 Bryobacteraceae bacterium
TGCTCGATCCAACTGCCGTGAAGATGATGGCGGATATTTGGGAGCCCAATCACGCGCCTGCCAATATCGCCGGCGCCAACAATTTCCAGATTGCGACCGCGCTGGTGACGAACTACTGGAACGTGTCGGATCGGACCGACTGGGATGTCAGCAACAAATTAAAGATCTTTGGCCGTTACAGCGAATTCAGTGCCACTAACGTCCTGCCGGACTACACGGGTATGAATTCGCCAGCGGCGGGAAACGGGCAAGGCGGCGTTATGTGGTCACGGAACTTGGCGGGAGATGGGACCTATACGTTTAATGCGACAACAGTCGGCGACTTCCGCTTCAGCTACGCGGCTTTCAACGATGATGCATCGGCGCCGCAAAACGAGATCGGCGCGAACGGACTTGCGGCGTTGTGGCCCAACAACAGTTGGTATCAACCCTACATCGGCCAGTACAGCGGAAGCTACTACTTCCCCACCCTCAACATCGGACCGACATCGGGCAGTTCGAAGCAGTTCGGACTTGGCAGCCTTTATTTTCAGGAGCCGCACAGCTACAACTTCAACGCGAAGCTGGCAAAAACCTGGGGCGCGCACAACATTAAAACAGGTATAGATTCCCGCTATTCGGCGGTCACCCTGTCTTATCCGCAGAATCTGGCTTTCAATTTCACGAGTGCTACCACCGCCAACACATTCAACAGCCCGAATGTTAACTTGAGCGGCGACCCGTATGCGACGTTCCTGCTGGGAGCGCCCGACAACAGTTCGCGGGCAGGGTTTACGCCGCCCGCAAACATCTCGCTGCACTATTACGGCGGCTATATACAAGACGACTATAAATTAAACCGGCGTATCACACTGAATATCGGATTACGCTACGAATTTGAGAGCGCGCCGGTTGATGCTCAGAATCGCTATTTGCGTCTGCTGAATCTGAATGCGCCGAATCCCACTCTGGCTACGAATCCGTCACCATACACAACAGCTCAACTTGCGTTGCGTGCGCAATATCTGGGCGCCGGCAATGCTGTGCCCGAGCCGAATGGCCAGTATATATTTGCCGACAGCTCCAATCGATCGCCCTTTCAGGCCCCGCTCTTCAACTTCGCGCCCCGAATTGGCGGCGCAATCCTTTTGAATAGCAAAACGGTTCTGCAACTGGGCTGGGGACGCAACCTCATGCTGAATTCGCAAGTATTCAACGGTCTGTTGACAAATCCAAACTTCACCGGCTACAGCCAAACCTCAGCCATACTGACCGCTGTAAATGGCGTGCCGAAAACGCAGTTGTCGAATCCCTATCCCAGTACGAATCCGCTGCTACCGGTCACCGGCAAGAGCCTGGGCGTGAACACGAACCTGGGAGGCTCGTTCACCGGAAACAACTACGTTCGAGATCCGAACTATCAAGATGGCTCGTTTGATCGGTTCAACGCGACTATCGAGCGCCAGTTGCCCGGACAATTCCGGCTGGACCTCAGCTTCATCGGAATCAATGGACGCAACATTGACTCTAATGCGTTTTTTGACAATGCTTTTCCATTGAACGAAGCGAATCCGGCCCTTTATTACAATCCGCAAACCGGCGGTCAGTATATTGGATCCGTAGCGAATCCGTTTTACCACTACACCACGCCTACGCAGTTTCCAGGTGGCTTGCGCAATCAAAAGACCGTGCAGTTACAGCAGTTACTCGCGCCTTATCCGCAATATCAATCGATCCTACTGGGCGGCCTACCTATCGAGGGTGATGTGGTGAGAAATTTCGAAGTGCAACTGCAAAGGGCGTATTCGGGTGGGTTCACCATTTTGGGTTCGTATCTTTATAACCGCGAGTGGCAGACCTGGTTTCCGAGTGCAGACCCGACCAGTGGACTTTATTACTACAACAGAACTCCAGCTTGGTCTGACAGCACGGGCAATCCGTATGCGCGTCATCGGGTGATCATTTCGGGCGTTTACGATATGCCTTTCGGGCGTGGGCGCGCGATGATGGCGAACGCGAACCGCTTGCTAGATGGAGTTTTGGGCGGATGGACCCTCAGTTCCACCTTCACGTTCGACGCGGGCGCGCAACTTGCGTTCGGCGGCGGTTATCTGATGGTCAGCGATCCGTCGCAGAATGTGCCTGCCGGATACGCTTTCAATCCCGATGCCTTCGCGAGCTTACCTCCGTATACGCCAACCGCCCCGTATAGAAGCTTTCCAGGGGTAACCGCACCCAATTTCTGGAATATCGACGCCAGCCTCGCTAAGACGTTCCCGATTACGGAAAGGTGGAAACTGCAGTTCCGCATGGAGGCCTACAACTTGACGAACAGCATCATGTTTGCGCCGGCCGACGCCAGCTATGGGGATTCGTCATTCGGTCAGATGAATCTAAGCCAGGCGAATGGCGGACGGACACTGCAGTACGCAGCACGCTTGAATTTTTAACGGGTTAGGGGGGTGGACATGCCTGATCCGAGTCCAGTCCCGGTTGGCGTCCTTACTCAGCCGGGAATACGGGAGCCGCTAACAGGGCCGCTGCCACGAATGCGCGAGCAAGAACTTGCGTTCCATCTATTTCCGACGATGCTACCACTATCATGTGCCGGGAGGAGATTCCGAAGGATCGAAATCGGAATCGGGACGGAGCGGATGGTTCAGGACCAATTGCGAGAGGTAATGGCGCGGCAACTGAACCAAATGATGCAGAGCTTCAATTCTTTCCCCGCTGAGCTCCGGATCGGCTTTGAGCAATTTGTAGGTCTCTTCGCGAAGCTTGTTCGCGCGCTCATGAGCGCGGCGACACTCGTTGTAGTAGTTCTGGAAATTAGCCACGGCGCGATTAAAGGCGCGTTCGCGGGTGGTCAGATAGCGCTGAAAGCGCTCGAGAAGCTTGACCTCTTCGTGCGTCCAGAAGATGAAATCCGGCTGGAGTTGGTAGAGATGCTGCCGGACTTCGTTGTATTCGTGCAAAGCGCGGCGGTGGAACCACTCGGCGACGGCGGCCTGTTCCGCGAGAGTGAAGAGCAGCGGCTCATCAAACAGGCAATCGTCCAGCCATTTTTCTTTAACTACTTCGAATTCGGCAGCGTCTTCGTTGGGCAAAATTAGCTTTTGCGAGCAGAGGCCGTGCTTAAGGGAGTTCTGGCTGGAGCGCGCCTTGCCATCCGGGCTGGTGGGGCCGGTGGAACCGTTGGGATTTTTGTTTTCGGAGGCGGCCATC
>DAISJE010000570.1:0-3199 GCA_036821665.1 Bryobacteraceae bacterium
GATCGGCGTCCACATGTGAAGGCCGAGATGCAGAGCGAGCTTCTCGGGCACAGCATCGTCCTGTGTCGCATTCGGATACTTGGCCCAACCGTTGAATCGCCAATTCAGAATGCCATAATCGCCATCACTGTTGCGGAGAAAGATGGGGCAGAAGTCGCGGGTCCAGCTTCGATCGGTCGGAACGCGAAAAAATTCAACGGCAGCAAGCTGTGCGCCCGATTTCTCGAGAACGCGCCGTGCTTTCTGTTCGGCTTCTTCGTCCTGAACGAGGATGCGGACTTTTTCGACCCGGGAAAGATGCCAGACGATCTCGCCATAGACCCACGGAATGGGCGCGAACTTGCCCGGCCAATCCGTGATTTCGTGCGGCCAAGCTAACCAGGTTGCTTCATGCGGTTCCCATTCCGCCGGCATCCGAAAATTGAGCGGGGCAGGTGATTCGATGTCGCTCGTCATGAGCCAAGCCAGCGGCTAGTGATGGGAGCATACGCGTCAATACGACGGTCACGCAGAAACGGCCAATTGCGCCTGACTTCGTCCATGTGCTTCGGATCGCACTCGACAACCAAGATCTCCTCCCGGTCAGTGGAAGCCTCCGCCAGCACACGTCCGAAGGGATCGGCGACAAACGAATTTCCCCAAAACTCGATTCCGCTCTCGGGCGGCCCTTCGAATCCTGTTCGATTCACCGCGGCAACGAATACACCATTGGCAATGGCGTGCGCCCGTTGTATCGTTCGCCAGGCATCGAGTTGAGCCGCGCCATATTGCTCCTTTTCGGAAGGATGCCAGCCGATAGCAGTCGGATAGAACAGGACATTCGCGCCTTGCAGACTGGTGATCCGCGCACCTTCGGGATACCACTGATCCCAGCAGACCAGCACGCCGATACGCGAATACCGGGTCTCAAAGTTTTGAAAACCGAGATCGCCTGGAGTGAAATAGAACTTTTCGTAGTACAGCGGATCATCGGGGATGTGCATCTTCCGATATACGCCGACAAGGGAGCCATCGGCGTCGAGAATGGCGGCCGTATTGTGATACAGGCCTTGGGCGCGCTTTTCAAATAGCGAAGCGACAACTGAGACGCGCAGTTCCTTTGCAACCGAAGCAAGGGCTTCTGTTGAAGGTCCGGGAATCGTTTCAGCCAAGTCGAACAGCTCCGCTTTTTCTTCGCGACAGAAATACTGGCTGCGAAAGAGTTCCTGCAAGCAGACGATCTCGGCGCCCTTTCCCGCAGCAGTACGGATGCCTTCGATTGCCCTTCGGAGATTCGTATCCGGGTCCGTCGAGCAGGCCATTTGCACAAGACCAACGTTGAACTTTTCGTCGCGATGAGCCGCTTTATTTGCCATGTCCTACCAGCTACATGTAAATTCCGCCGTTTACGTCGAGCACGTGGCCGGTGATAAAGGCGGCATCGTCGCTTGCCAGGAACTTAACGGCGCAGGCGATCTCTTCCGGCGTTCCCATGCGCTTTAACGGCGTTTCGTCGATCATCTTGCGCTTCAATTCATCGTTAAGGCCATGCGTCATATCGGTGCCGATGAATCCGGGTGCGACGGCGTTCACTGTGATGTTACGGCTTCCAACTTCCCTGGCGAGCGACTTTGTTAATCCAATCAATCCGGCTTTCGAAGCGACATAGTTCGCCTGTCCCGGATTGCCCATCTCGCCCACGACAGACGAAATATTTATAATCCGGCCCCAGCGCTCCCGCATCATGGCCGGCAAGACCTGCTGAATCGCGTAAAACGAGCCGCTCAGATTGGTTTGCAAAACGATATCCCAATCCGGCTGCTTCATACGCACCGCCAGCCCGTCCTTCGCAATCCCGGCATTGTTCACCAGAATGTCAATGCGTCCAAATTCTCTTGCGGCTTTGGCGAATCCGTTTGCAATCGATTGTTGATCAGCCATATCCACTTCGATGGCGAACGCTTCTCCGCCATTGTCGCGGATTCCGGCTGCGATCTCTTCCAATTTTTCCGCCGAGCGCGCTGCCAGCACAATGCGGTGACCAGCGGCCGCAAGCGACTCGACGCAGGCCTTGCCAATACCGCGACTGGCGCCGGTAATCAGCGCCGTTCGTTTACTCATAATTCCCTCTCATGATAATGGGTGTACGCATGCCGATAGACGATTTGCGAGGATTCATCCGCACGCTGGAACGGGAAGGCGAGTTGAAGCGCATCCCGTTCGAGGCCGATCCGTATCTTGAGATCACCGAATTTGCAGATCGCTCGGTAAAACAAAACGGGCCAGCGCTGCTGTTTGAGAAACCGAAGGGCTCAAAGGTCCCCGTGGCCATTAATCTCTTTGCGAGTATGCGGCGCATGGAGATAGCGCTCGGCGTGGCGAATGTGGAAGAGATCCCGCGGCGCATTTCGGGATTTTTGGAAATGCAAAAGCCCGAGGGACTACTGGACAAGGTGAAGCTTTTGCCGAAATTGGGAGAGTTGAACGCGGCCTTTCCGAAAACGGTATCGAGCGGTCCATGCAAAGACGCAATCCGTACGAAGGATTTTAGGGTCGACTACTTTCCGATCCTGCACTGCTGGCCTGGCGATGCAGGACGATTCATTACGCTGCCGATGGTGTTTTCTCACGACCCGAAAACGGGTAAGCGGAACTGCGGCATGTACCGCATGCAGATCTTCGACGGACAGACCACCGGGATGCACTGGCAGAAACATAAACAGGGAGCAGACCATTACCGCCGGCTGGCAGCCGAGGGCAACTCAACACGAATGCCGGTTGCCGTTGCAATCGGAGCCGATCCGATCACCATGTTTTCTGCTGTCCTGCCGCTACCGCCAAATATCGACGAGATGATGTTTGCGGGGTTCCTGCGCGGCAAAGCGGTCGAGATGGTGAAATGCGAGACCAGCGATATTCTGGTGCCCGCCAATTCCGAAATCGTGCTCGAAGGCTACTTGAATTTGGGCGAGTTGCGCCGTGAGGGACCGTTCGGCGATCACACCGGCTTCTATTCACTCGACGACGACTATCCCGTATTTCACATCGAGTGCATCACGCATCGAAAAAATCCGATTTATGCAGCGACGATTGTGGGACCTCCTCCCATGGAGGATTTCTATATGGGGAAGGCGATAGAGCGCATTTTCCTTCCCTTGATGCGCCTGCAATTGCCGGAAATACGCGATATCTGTATGCCGGCGGAAGGCATTTTCCACAA
>DAISJE010000571.1:0-3189 GCA_036821665.1 Bryobacteraceae bacterium
CAGGAGGCGTATGTCAGGGCGTATACGTTTCTTCACCAATTTGAAGGCAGAGCACAATTTTCCACTTGGCTGGCGAAAATCGCTGTTTATGAGGCATCCAGCCGCTTAAGAAAGCGGAGGCGCGTTGAGGCGCTCCCGATTAACTCTCCTCAAGAAAAAGAGGTCATGGAATCGATGAGATCCTCAATTCGAGACCCAGGGCAGGAATGTCTCAGCCGGGAAGCGGTTTCCTTTCTGGAGCAGGCTATACATGCGTTGCCGGACATATATCGCACCGTTTTCATGTGCCGGGAAGTAGAGGAGATGAGCACGGCTGAAACAGCTCATTGCCTGGACCTAACGGAGGAGACAGTAAAAGTCCGCTTGCACCGATCGCGTCAACTGCTTCAAAACGAGCTATACGCGGGTGCCGGCGCGACCAGTTCACAAGCCTTTCAATTCATGGGAGAGCGATGTGATCGCGTCGTGCGGCTGGTCTTCGAAAGACTTGCGGAGTTTCGGAATCCACAGGAACCCTCCATCAGTGCAACTGCAGATGGCCAGCAAATCTCTCCTACAGAATCAGAATGACCAGACACGTGCGACAACAATGGGGTGAGTGAGATCTGTCGAGATTGGCTTGAAAATAGAGTAGGGAAGGAGTAGAAAAATGAATCCGCTGCTGGATTTACGGGCACGAGGTCAATCTATTTGGCTGGATTATATTCGGCGCGATTTGATCCAGAGTGGCGAACTGAAACGTCTGATCGATAATGATGGCCTGCGCGGCGTTACGAGCAATCCCACGATTTTCGAAAAGGCAATCGACGGAGGCACCCAATACGACGGAGCGTTACGCGAGTTGTTTGCGCAGAATCCTGGTATCGAAGCGCGCGCCGTTTACGATGCGCTTTCGATTGAAGACGTACGAAGTGCGGCGGACGTCCTCTTGCCCGCGTACAAAGAAAGCGGAGGCTCGGATGCTTTCGTGAGCATCGAGCCGCCTCCCCAACTCACTCGCGATACGCAGGCTACCTTACAGGAGGGTCGACGTCTGTGGCGCGCCGTGAACCGGCCCAACCTGATGATCAAAGTGGTGGCGACGAAAGAAGGCGTTCAAGCCGTCGAGGCGCTGATCGCCGAGGGAATCAACGTGAATATCACGCTCATGTTCTCGCTTAGCCACTATGAGGCGGTTGCCGGAGCGTACATTCGAGGCTTGCAGCGCTTGAAGGAGCCTGCCAAAGTCGCCTCCGTCGCGTCATTTTTCGTAAGCCGCGTGGATACCGAGGTCGACCGCGCTCTTGACGCGCTCGGTTCCGCCGAAGCACTTGCACTACGTGGAAAAATCGCTATTGCAAATTCAAAGGCGGTCTACCAGCGGTTTAGGGAAATCTTTGGCGGTGACAACTTTTCAGCCTTGCGGCAGCGCGGAGCGCGCGTGCAGAAGCCGCTCTGGGCGAGCACCAGCACAAAGAACCCGAATTATCGCGATGTATTGTACGTCGAGGAGCTTATCGGATCGGACACGGTAAATACGCTGCCGTTGCCGACCTTGAGCGCATTCCGCGAGCATGGGCGTGTGCGCGGCGACACGGTCCGGGAGAACGTATCCGCGGCAGAGGATCAGCTTCAAACGCTATCGAACCTGAGAATTGACTTAAATGCGATCGCGGAAAAGCTCCAGGCTGATGGAATCGCCTCGTTTGCTTCGGCTTACGACCGCGTGTTGGCGGCTCTCGAAAAGAAGCGACACAAGATAATGTCGGCTCATGCCACCGTTTGAGAGGAGTCCGCCCGTGGAACAAGCTCTATACCCTGCACCTTCCCAAGGGCTATCGCAAAGACGCAAGGATCTCGCCGGAGCTGTACGCGGCGTTTCAATCATTCAGCAAACAGGTATTTGCCGGTGGAGCGCTGCCGTCGAAGACGAAGGAGCTGATTGCCGTCGCCGTCGCGCACGTGACCCAGTGCCCGTATTGCATCCGCAGCCACACCAAACGCGCGACCCTAAAGGGCGCGAGCCCGCAAGAGATCATGGAAGCTATTTGGGTAGCTGCTGAAATGCGAGCCGGCGCTGCAGTTGCCCATTCAGCACTCGCCATAGACACGATGGGCCACGAGAAATCCGAATCCAACGCGTGAGATTTACCGCCCATTGGCAGGAGCATAGACGGAAGTTGCCGAATATCAGTGCAACGTGAGTGTTCCGCTTGCTGAGGCCAAACAATTGATGAAAGAAGCGACATCAGCGGCAGTATTGCCCACATCGGCATCCCAACGTTTCGCAAGGCTCCTCATGTTTTCGATCCCGCAGAGGTCGACGCGATGAGATAAAAGGTTTTTTGAATGGAGCCGGCTCGGGCATCCCCTTCCCTTAGTACTCAGCGACGTGCCGATCGGTGCGTGGACAGCTGCACTGCTGTTTGATGCGATGGAATCGATTAGCGGCCGTGAAGACGATGGCGTACCGGAGCAGGCCCGCCGTGAGTCGTGCCAAGGTGACGGGCCATTCGGCAACTGAACCGGCAACGACGACAAGCCCGCCTCTCCGCAGTTGAAAGCTTTGGTCTGGGCTGTAGCACATTTTTTGTCGCTTCACACTCCTCGCGCAATACGCCCCGACAATTTCCGGCGGAGGGCCCCAATTAGGGACGGCTTTGGTGCTCAGGACTGGAAAATGAGAGCTAAAACCGCCGACGGTGTCGACGGGCGCTCCGAATATAACAGTACCGATTCTGCAGGCGCGGATAGCATAGGAGCACATGAAACAGGGTTCGGCGTTCGTGTAAAGCGCGCATCCAGACAAGTCGAGCGTTTGTAGAATGTCGCAGCTCCGACGAATGGCTTCCATCTCAGCATGATGGGCAATATCGTATTGTGCTCGGACGCCTTCGACTCCCTCGGCTATCACCGCGCCGTCGCGCACAACGACAGAGCCCACTGGCACTTCACCACGTTGGCGAGCAATTTCGGCCAGTTTCAAGCACAAACGCATATGCAATTCATGCAGAGAGGCATTCATCTTTTTCATAGTAGAGAGCCGGATGTAATGGGCATATCCGAGGAGGCAAAGACACCAGCGCCGCGGATTATATTTGCTTGAAATTGGGAAGGCGGGCCGCTGCGCCAGCGTGTTCCGGATGCTCCCGGAGGACGCGCTAACCGGAAACTGAGCGCACATCGCCTGCATAGATCGCGAGATACGGC
>DAISJE010000572.1:0-3183 GCA_036821665.1 Bryobacteraceae bacterium
ATCCCCGGCGATCGCGCCATAGCCCGCCATACAATCTTCCGGGTAAAACATGTGCCTATTCTTTATTTGCCGTATTTTTTTCGCCCTCTCGGCAGAAATCCGCGGCAGAGCGGATTTCTCACGCCGAATTTCGGCCATAGCACGATTCGAGGCTGGATGTACGGCGGCGGCTATTACTGGGCCATCAACAGAAGCTACGATTTGAGCGCCGTATTGCAGTATTTCACCATTCGCGGACCCGCCGAAACGATCGATTTCCGTGGGAAGCCCACCGAAAACAGCGACTTCAACTTCAATTACTACGCGGTTCAAGACAAAGGCTACCCGGTGCCGAATAGCTCGATACGGCAAGATCAGGGCGGACAGGAGTTTGAGCTTACAGGACGCACGCAGCTTTGGGGCTTTACCGGGCGTCTCGACTACAATTACCTGAGTTCCTTCCTGTTCCGGCAGGCTTTCTCCAGTTCGTTTACCAGCGCCATTTCTTCAGAGGTCAGCTCCATCGGTTTTTTGCAGCGGCACTTCAAGGACGATCTTTACACCGTGAACATCGTGGGAAGCCGTGACACGCTATTTGAAAGCGTGACGCAGCTCAACCAGCCTGCCAACGATGTGGTGCTTCAAAAAGCGCCTTCCGTTGAAGTCTTGGGACGCGATCAGGAAATCGTTTCCGGTCCGCTTCCAGTCTGGTTTTCATTTACGACTACAGCGGGTTTGCTAGGCCGCCAGGAGCCAACGTTCACAACCGGGTGGGATGTGGCGCGCACTGATTTCCAGCCGCGAGTAGCGACGAATTTCAGTTTCAAAGGATTTTCCTTGACGCCCAGCATGACATTGGGCGCGACAGATTACGGTAAGTCTTACTCGGCGAATGTGGGTACGGACGTCGTCGTCGCTAATGCCAATCTGTTCCGGAAAGATGCGGATTTCGTGTTGGATTTCAAGCCGCCGCCCATTGAAAAGATATTCGTACCGCCGAAGTGGATGCACCTTGGCGCCAAAGTCAAACACGTTATCGAGGCTGATGCCACGTATGAATATCTGACCGGTATCGATCAGTTTGAGAAAATTATTCACTTCGATTCGACCGATATTGTTTCCGATACAAATCAGCTAACGCTCTCGGTAACTAACCGGCTGTACCGCAAAGATAAGGCCGGCACCGTGAGTGAATTCCTTACATGGCGCGTTGAACAGGCCCGCTACTTTGATCCTACGTTCGGCGGAGCAGTGGTAGCGGGGCAGCGGAATGTCGTTCTCGCAAGCGATCAACTCACTCCCTTCGCTTTCCTCGACGGCCCACGAACTTATTCCCCTATCGTGTCCTCGCTTACTGCAAGTCCGTATAGCTTTTTTTCAGTCGAATGGCGGACCAACTACGATCCCCGCGTGAGGAAAATTGTCGGCAACACGTATAACATTGGAGTCCATCACGGGCTGTTCGGCGCGAGCGTGGGAGATACGTCTATCACCACCAACCCCTTGCTTGCGCCTCAGGCGAATCAGTTGGTATTTGGCGGCGGCTATGGCGGCAGTAACCGGAAGGGCTGGAATGCGGCGGCTTTGGTGGATTATAACCTCTTAACTCACCAGCGTCTCTATGAGTTCATCCAGGGTTCTTACAATACGAATTGTTGCGGATTCAGTGTCCAACTCCGCCGCTTTAATCTGGGCATTCGTAATGAGAATCAATACCTGTTCTCGTTCTCGATTGCGAACGTAGGGGCGTTCGGAAGTCTGCAGCGACAGGAGCGGATTTTTTAGGTCTCCGCCTCCGTTCCGGCCACTGCGCCTAGAAATTGTCGATCATCCACAAATTCGTGGTCTGCCTGCTTGCGCCAATGGCAATGTGGCGACCATCCGGCGCAGGCCGGGGCACGAGAAAAACATTGTGCCCGTTATCCTGCCAAAGCGAGCGCAGATTACCGTACAAGTCGATATGAGCGAGCCGCGCCCCTTGCTGTACGACGATAGATGCATAGAAACCCCTGCCGCCAGCCGCCCAATCGAATAGGCGGATCTGCGCACCCCTTTTGACCTCGATCTGTTGAACGGAGCCCCGTTCGAGCGAGAGCAGCCGGATTTGTCCCTCAAACTGCCTTACCAGCGCGATTTGTTTACCGTCCGGCGAAAGCCGCCAGTAAAGATCATCAACATGCTCATCGCGGAATCGTGCGAGTTCCTGCCCTCGGCCTTTTAGAGGATCAAATGCCGTAAAAACGATTTGTTTCCTGTCATCGGTCAATTCGCTAATGACGCAAGGCGAGTTGGGTAACCACCCGCATCCGAATGCGTTGAAATGACCTCTAAGTATTTCGTGGGACACTCCCGATGAGGAGAAGCGCGTGAGAACAGAATCGCGAGCCGAAGCACTGGGGCCTTCCGGATGAAGATAGAGAATAGAATCGTCGGCCATATCGACTTCCGGCGATTCTTGGAGACCTGTAACGACCGGTTCAGGTGTCGTCGCGTCCAGCTTCTGCTTGTAAATTCCCCACGCGCCGTCCCGTTTCGACACAAATACGACCGCCTTGCTGTCTCGCGTCCATCCCATCGGCAATGATTTATCTTCCGTAAGCGTAAGTCGAGAGAGTGTGCCGATGCGCGGAGTGGCGGTGTCCAAACCCGCGACAAAGATCGGCATCTCTTCGGTCTGTCTGCCAAAGGTTATGTGCTTGCCATTCGCTGAAGCGGTGAGACCGAAAATACAGAATCCAGTCCAATCGGTGATTTGTTTTGGCTTTTCTCGAAGTGTGCCCGTTTGATTGTCAATCCGCGCTTCAAACAAATTCGCGGGACAATCGCCGCCGGGTTCACTTTTCTCAAATACCAGCCTGCCATCCCGTAGCCAGACGAGCTGCTGTTCTCCCACCGGTATCGAATCGAAACCGCGCAGGTCGGCGCTGGAAAGCACGGTCACCGGCGACGTACCGTTCCGATCGCGACTCTCAATCGTCAGCTCATGTCTATCGGATACGAGCCGGTCACGGACGTACGCCAATCGCTCGCCAATTGGCGACCACGTAATCCACCTGAAAATACTCTTGTCGTTTGCTGCGTAAACCTTTCGCGCTTTCGTGCCGTCCGGCTTCATGATCCAGATTTCGCTGCCGCCGACGCTGCTGAACCCGGCGAAGCTGCCGGTGAACCGAGCCGCCAGCGTGTGGGCCCCGGGGCGCACGA
>DAISJE010000573.1:0-3170 GCA_036821665.1 Bryobacteraceae bacterium
GAACCGAGGTAATCGCGGTTCTCTTTATCATCGATCAGCTCTGCGCACTCGGCGGCGCGGAAAAAGTCCTTCTGCGCATGATCGATCGATTGCCTCGGGAGCGGTACGCGCCGATGCTGGTCACGTTTCAAATCGACCATAGCCTCGGTATTGCCAATTCCATCTCATGTCCCCTCTATGTCTACCCCCTCCGGCGTACCTATGACTGGCAGGCCGCGCAGGTCGCCCGCAAGCTGCGCTGCCTGATCCGGAACAATCGTGTCCAGATTACCCACACCTTTCACGAAACGTCGGATCTTTGGGCTGGGACCATCGCAAAGCTAAGCGGCTGCCCCATTCTCATATCCAGCCGCCGCGATATGGGCTTCAATCGCCGGGCGAAGCACAAACGGCCCTATCGTTGGATGGGTCGCTACTTCAATCAGGTCCATACCGTGTCGGAACAGGTCCGGCGGCGGAATATCGAACAGGATGGCCTGGATCCCGGCCGAGTGGTCACGATCTATAACGGAATCGATGCCAACCCCGAACCGGCATTTGCGAATAAGCACGCCCTTCGGAAGCGCTTTGGGCTGGAACACGCAGCCTACCTGGTTACTTCCGTTGGGCACATTCGGACAGTAAAGGGATTCGATGTGTTTCTGCGGGCGGCATCGCGCGTCCGGGAAGTCACGCCCGGCGTCGTTTTCGCTATTGCCGGAGACGATCACGAACCGGAGCATACGGCTCGTTTAAAGGAGATGGCTGCGACGGCCGGTTTGGGACGGAACTTCATTTTTCTCGGCCCGATCGCCGATGTTCGTCCGCTGCTACGTGCCTCGGATGTGTTTTGCCTGCTTTCCCGTAGCGAAGGCCTCTCAAACGCCCTGCTCGAAGCAATGGCCTGTGAGTTGCCCTGTGTTGCTACGGCGGTGGGAGGAAATCCGGAGGTGGTAGTCGATGGAAAAACCGGTTTCCTTGTCCCAAACGAGGACTATGAAGCCGCTGCGGAATCGATTTTGCTGCTACTGGAGGCCCCGGCCCGCGCCCGCTCGATGGGTATGGAAGGCCGCCGGGTGCTGGAGCAGAAGTTCACGACCGAAACCATGATGAGGAGTCTGATCGACAGTTATGAGCACCTTCTGGATGATGCTCGCCGCAAGAATTCCTGATTTTTTGGCTTATTTGGCGATCGCCTCCGTTGGGCTACTCCTGTATGTCTACGTAGGGTATCCCTTGCTGCTCGCGGCTCTGTCATCCCTTCGCCGCCGCGCGCGTCCGGAAGTCGGCTATACGCCGAAGATCTCCGTCCTGATCGCCGCTTACAACGAAGAGGCTGCGATCGGCCGCAAGATTGAACAGACGCTTGCCCTCGAATATCCGAAAGACAAGCTCGAAGTGGTGGTGGTGTCCGATGGTTCGACGGACCGGACGGAATCGATTGTTGAAACCGCCGGCGATTCGCGCATCCGCCTTGTCAGAATGCCGCGTCGCGGAGGCAAGACGACCGCACAGAACGAGGCCGTGAAACATTGCACAGGCGAAGTCATCGTGTTTTCCGATGCCACCGCGACTTACCATCCGAAAGCTCTGCTATATCTGGCCGCGCATTATGCCGATTCGAAGGTAGGAGCCGTAAGCGGCCGCTATAAATATTTCGATCCGGAAGAAACCTCGCCGACCGGACTCGGCTCAGCCGCCTTCTGGAACTACGAGAACATGATCAAGCTCTTCCAGTCGAGGATCAAGACCTTGACCGGCTGTTCCGGCTGCATTTACTCGGTGCGCGCCACGAGCTATGTCCCGCTTCGGGCGGATGCCTGCAGCGACCTGGTCGAACCCCTTTGCATTGTCCGGAATGGGTATCGGGTCGCTTTCGAAGATCGGGCGCTGGCTTATGAGGAGACGACGAAAAACTCTTCGCAAGAATTTAAAATGCGCGTACGTGTGGCAACACGCGGCATGCGCGGTCTGTTGAGCGTTCCGGAATTACTGCAGCCCTGGCGTAATGCCTGGACGGCGTTCCAGCTCATGTCCCACAAAATATTGCGCTGGATGGTTCCGGTGCTGCTGATCGTACTTTTCGCCGGTTGTGCCGCGAATCTGGGCCGGACGCCGTTCCGCGTTGCTTTTGCGCTTCAGGCCCTGTTCTATCTGTTTGTGCTCGCATCGTTGGTTTTCCCATTGCACCGGCGTTGGAAGATGCTTGGGGTTCCGCTGTTCTTCTGTACGCTGAACGCGGCCTTCCTGGTCAGCATGATCGAGGTTTTCCGCGGACGTAAGTTCACGACCTGGGAGACGGTCCGCTAATGAAGCCGCTGCGTATTGAATTTCTGACGCAAGACGATCCGATTTACATCCTGCCCCTATTTGAAGAATTTTTACGGCACCATTCTCACGAAGCAGAAGTCGTTTGCATCTCCTCCTGCAAGGTGATGGGGAAGCGTTCCCGGCGTCAACTCGTGCGCGAATTGATGGAGCTCTATGGTGTGATCGGTTTTGGCCGGCTGCTCGGCCGGGTAGCTGCAGCGCGCCTGCTGGGAGTACTTCCGCTTGGACGAGGCGCAAACCGCTACTTCTCGATGCGCCAACTGTGCCGCGCGTATAAAGTCGATTATCATGCGGTTCAAAATCCGAACTCGCCGGAGTTCATGGAAACGGTCGCAAAGCGAAAATGTGACTTGCTTGTCTCGGTCGCCTGCCCATACATTTTGAAGAAATCTCTATTGGCGTTGCCGCCGCTCGGTTGTATTAATATCCACCACGCCCCGCTTCCCCGTTATCGGGGCATGATGCCGACGTTTTGGCAGCTTTATCATGGCGAGTCCAGTGTCGGCCTGACGATCCACTCTATGAGCGAGAAAATCGATCAGGGATATGCGTTGCTCCAAGAACGTTTGCCGGTCGAAAATGGTGAAACATTGGATTGCCTGATCCGGCGTTCGAAGCGGCACGCGGCGCACCGGCTGGCTCGTGTGCTCGGACAAATCAACACTAACTCAGCTGCACAAGTGCCCCTGGGAGAAGAAGGCGCAACATACTATACATTCCCCACGTCATCGGAAATCCGCTCATTCCAGCAGCGCGGATTGCGCGCCATCTGACGCCGTGCCAGTAGCCTTTGCCCTGCGATATCTCAGTGCCCGATCACGATCTTTGTTTGCCCGGGAATCATCGGGACTCGATTTCCG
>DAISJE010000574.1:0-3165 GCA_036821665.1 Bryobacteraceae bacterium
GATTCGCCTCGGCGGCTTTCATCAGACTGCGCGCGAGCAGTCCGGCCGTAGTCAGTAGGAGAAAGGCAAGAGCGAATTGTGTCACCACGGCCGCAGACATCATCAGACGTTGATGCCGGCCTTGGGTAATGGTCCGTCCCTCACCGCGAAGATGATTTACAAGGGCTGATCGAAACATGCTTGCAAGCGGCCCGAGGCAAAAGATAAGCGGGGTCCCCAGCGTGATGACCGCCACAAAGGCCAGCAGCCGCCAGTTTAAGCCGATCTCGTTTATGCGCGGGAGACTACCTGGCGCCAAGCGGAGCAGCACCGGCAAACTCCAAAGAGCAAGCCCGCATCCGATCGCCCCACCGGCTATGGAGAGAACGAGACCCTCCGTAATTGTCTGGCGGGCAAGACGCCAGCGCCCTGCGCCCAGAGCGGCTCGGAGCGCGAACTCCCGCTGTCGCCCTACCATGCGGCTAAACATCAGATTGGCAACATCGGCGCATCCAATCAGGAGCACAACGCCTACTGCCGCAAGGAGTAGCAACAGCGGGCGCTGCACATCGCCGGTAAACTCCTCCCGGAACGGAACGACTTGCGATTCGAGCGAAAAGTTCTTGTTCTGGCGCAGAGCCTCTTTAATTTTCGGTGGGTAATTTTCTTCGATTCGCTTAACCAACCCTTTCATCTCAGCGTTAGCCTGCTGAATCGTCACGTTCGGCTTCAGGCGGGCAATCATGCTGTCGTCGAAATTGCTCACATTCTGCTGCCGATCCTCCTTGCTCCACGAAACGGGCACAAATACTTCTGCCGGATCGCCGTAAAAGCGCGATCCTCGAATCGGAAACGAAAAGGAGCGTGGCATCACGCCAATGACGATATATGGAATGCGATCCAAAAAGATCTTGCTGCCGAGCGCCCGGCCGATTGAGCCGAACATGCTTTGAGCGAATCCATGGGTGAGAACGGCAACCCGTTTCGTGTGCTCGTCTTCTTCGTGAGTGAATGTGCGGCCACTCGCAGGCGAAATGCCCAAAACTTGAAATAGAGATGCCGTTATACGTGCGCCGTAAATACGCCGGGGCTGCCCCGCTCCGGAGATCTCATAGGATTGGGTGCGATAGGTTCCAGTGGCGGCAAAAGAATGGTTATCGGCAGCGATGAACAGATAATCGGGGCAGGAAACCGGCATAACCGGAAATCCGAGGCTGGGAACACCCTCCGTGACCGCGATGAGGCGATCCTGATCGGGAAATGGTAGCGGCCGGAAGAGCACCGTATCGACGACAGAGAAAATAGCGGTATTAAATCCAATGCAGAGGGCCAACGCGGTAACGACGGTGAGCGAAAATACCGGCGCTTTGCGAAGCATGCGAACCGCAAATCGTATGTCGCTGAAAGTGTCTTCAAGCCACCGCACGCCGCGGAGATCGCGGCACTCCTCTTTGAGCCGCTCTGTGCCGTTCAAGCTTTGCAGCGCGCGACCCCGCGCCTCCGTGGGCGAAACTCCGGCTGCAATCTCCCGCTGGACTTCGCGGTCGAGATAATCGTGCAGCTCGTCTTCGAGATCGCGCTCAACGCGCGAACGATCAAACAGGCTTCGGAATCGAAGACGCCATTTCCTAAACAAGCGCATAAGGATTAATCCAGAAGTAGTGTTATCGGATATCGATAACAGTCTAACTCTTTTTGGCGCGCCGTCTCGCAATTCTCTCGCAATTCTCTCCTTGACGGCTTAGGAAAGCTGCATTATACTCCTGATTAGCTTAGGAGTGAGCCCGGTGTTTGGCTATTTCCGAAATGTCGCCGCTAAAATTTTCCGCCGATCACGGATTGAAACTGACATGGAAGAAGAACTGCGCTCTCATATCCAGCACCGCGCGGACGATCTGGAACGTTCCGGACTGAATCGAGCCGAAGCGGAACGCCGCGCGCGAATCGAATTCGGCGGATACAGCCGCTACAAAGAGGAAGCTCGTGAAGCGCTCGGCGGCGCTTTTGTCGAAACTCTTCTGCAAGATGTGCGCTTCAGCCTTCGCCTGTTACGCAAGTCACCCGGCTTCGCGATCATCTCCGTTCTGACGCTGGCGCTGGCAATTGGCGCAAACGCTGTAGTGTTTGGGGTCTTGAATGGACTCATTCTGCGGCCGCTGAATGTGCCGCAACCGGAGAGCCTTTGGGGAACTGAATACGGCGGCGATCCTGGATTTCAGTCGTACCCCAATTATCGCGACCTTCGCGAGCGCAATCACAGCTTTGAGGATCTGGCTGCGTTTAACTTCGCGTTTGTAGGCCTGGATACCGGTAATGACCCCGGCCGCGCGATGGGATTCGCAACAACCGGGAACTATTTCGATGTGTTGAGGATTCGCCCCTATCTCGGCCGTTTCTTTCACAGCTCCGATGAGCATGGCCCGAACAGCGCGCCGTATCTCGTACTCAGTTACGCATACTGGCATAGGCGCTTCCAAGACGATCGCAACGTGATTGGCCGCACTGTGCTGTTGAATAAGCATCCGTTCACAATCATCGGTGTTGCCCCTCCTGAGTTTCGCGGGACGTTGTTGTTCGGTTCTGCAGATTTCTTCATGCCGATCGTCAACCAAGAGCAGGTAGACGGAGTGCCTCTCAGCGTGCGTGGGACCACCCATACCATTTTTGAGGCGTTCGGACATTTGAAACCGGGAGTGACTCCTGCCCAGGCGACGGCTGATCTGGATGCAGTAGGCGCATATCTGGAAAAGACCTATCCCAAGGATTTTGGCCAGAAAAGATCGGTAATAGGTCGTGTCGGACTGACGTCTTTCCGCCATGCGGTACGGGCATTCGTCTTCGTTTTGACGTTGCTGGCCGGGCTAATTCTGCTCGCGGCCTGCGCCAATCTGGGTGGTCTGTTTGCCGCTCGCGCTGCCGACCGGACGCGCGAACTCGCTCTGCGGCTCGCGCTCGGATCGAGCCGTCACCGGATTTTGCGCAGCTTACTTACCGAAGCCGTGCTGATTTCACTCGTCGGCGGGGCTGTTGGCTTATGGGGCAGCCTCGAGTTGTTGTACTGGCTGAGCGGGTGGCAACCCTTCCCCGGGGCTCCCCTCCGCATTCCTGTAACTCCGGACGCGAAGGTCTATGCGGTGGCTTTGATACTCGCGGTAGTCAGCGGATTGCTCTTCGGAATTGTTCCGA
>DAISJE010000575.1:0-3153 GCA_036821665.1 Bryobacteraceae bacterium
AGCCGGGAATTCTGGGTGTTGTTCTCGACCGCGAGGATCTCTACGCCGATCTCATCTCCGATGGTATCCACGTTGCGCCGGAAATGGTTCGGCTCTGGTTGAAAGCCAAGGGACCTGACCGGGCGATTCTGATCACCGATTCTCTGGAGGCGACTGGAATGCCCAATGGGATATATAAGTTGGGTGAAACGAGTGTGCACGTTAAGGATGGCCGCTGTACCACGGATACGGGAGTCCTCGCCGGAAGCGTTTTGACGCTGGAGGAGGCTGTGGTACGAATGCAGAGGTTCACGGGAGCCGATTTAGCGACCGCTGTGCGTCTGGCATCGCGAAACCCGGCACGGATGCTCGGCGCGCAGGATGACCTCGCGGCCGGCGCGGTGGCCAATTTCAACGTTTACGATACGGATGGCAACCGAAGGCAGACCATACTTCGCGGCCAAATCCTTTGAGGATGAAGCAAATCATGCGGCAAGGACATCCGTCCGAGCGCAAATGCATTTGACCCGCCGCTGATTGCAAATTCAACTCGCTGACACGGCGGCTTTGGTCTTCAGTGTTTCATAGTCCAACTTAGCGGCGGATGTGCGCGCGAGCCGCTCCTGAAATATGAACTGATCAGGGCTCATGTAGGCCGGCAGTTTCGTTGAACAGAATGTTTTCAGCGCAATCGTAGATGGAATTTCAGAGCGCCGAGCCGTAAGAAAAGCAACGATTCTAAGGCCTGCATCTGTGTCGGGCACAGAAACCACGGCAGCTTCTTGCACTTCGGGATGCAAGTGCAGAACCCGTTCGATCTCATCGAGTTCGATGCGATATCCTCGCCGCTTGATCATTCGATCCTTGCGTCCGATGAAAAGGAACCCTTCCGCCGGATCCCACCTGACCACATCGCCGGTGTTGTACCAGCGTGAATCATCGCGGTAAATAAAAGCTGCTGCATTCTCGGCCGGGCGGTTCCAATATCCCGCGGAAACCGAAGGTCCGCTGATGTGAAGAAATCCTTCTTCGCCGGGTGCAACCTCATGACCCTTGTCATCCAATACGAGCGCCTTGCAGTGCGAGCACGGAAATCCGATGGGGTATGGCTCTTCGCGATTCGCGGGAATTACGTCGGGAATCCTTGCACACGTACACGCGACGGTAATCTCGGTCGGACCGTAGAAATTATAGTAGCCGGGCGCCGGCCAATTCCGTTTCAGTTCCCGAAGATGTTTGACAGGAAAGATCTCGCCTCCGAAGAAGACGAGTCGCAAGCAGGATACATCGCTGGCGCTCAAATCCCCGAATTGCGCCAGCAGCGTAAGGGCAGTCGGTGTAGAGAACCACACGGTTAGCCGGTTATCGGCAATGAACCGGACGAGTTCTTTAGGTCTCTTTAAAATATCCTCCGAAATCAGATAAAGCGTCGCACCGTGCATCAGCGCCGGGTAGATCTCCATAATGGATGCATCGAAATGCAGGGGAGCGCTATTACTGAACCGGTCGCTCAGTCTGGGCGAAAAAGTCGATGAAAACCATTGCACAAAACTCAGTGCGTTTGCCTGACTGATCATGACCCCTTTGGGCGTGCCCGTCGACCCGGAAGTGTACATGATGTATGCCAAGTCGGAGGGTGCTGCCGGCGGGATTTGGTTGGACTTCGGTGTTTGCAAAGCAATCGCAAGCGGCGTTATCTCTCGATCGGGTAGAGCGACAAAGCCGTCGCCGCCCCCAACCGTAATGACGATACGCGGTCTCGACTGGTGTCCCAGAGCGGAAAGCCGGTCTAACAAGCGCGAATCGATAACAATGGCGGCGAGCCGGCAGTCCGTCAAGATCCGGCACGAGCGTTCCATCGGAGCGAAAGGATCGACTGGAACGTAGGCTGCTCCGGCCCGCAGCGTGCCCAGGATGGCAACGATAGCGGAAATATTTTTTGTTGCCATTATTCCGACGCGATCGCCCGGTCCGATGCCCGATTTAAACAGGAAACCCGCTAACGCATCTACCTGCCTGTTCAGTTCCGCGTAACTGATACCGGTCCGGCCATTCTCAACCACCGCCGTACGATCGCCATAGAGCTGGGCACTAGCGTCGAGATAGTCCGCCAGATTTTGAGCTATCGCCATGCAGAGAGGCGTTCAATACTCACGTTTTCGTTGCACCAGGCCGGCAATTTGCTCAACGCAATCAAACCGTTCAATGCCTGTGTCGCGGACCTCTAATGTAATCTTGAAGCGCTGTTCCACAAAATTGGCAAGGTTGACAATTGCCAATGAGTCGAGGAGCCCGCTACTTTGGAGCGGGGTATCGTTGTGCAGGTTTTCGGGCTGTTCAGTCGGTAGATATTTCGACAGAATGAACCCTCGGATTGCGTCTGTTACTTCGTTCATGAACATCGTTCCATTTCGGTTTTGACTCCGGCCATGAATCGGACGGCCGCACGCCCATCCCAAACGGCGTGATCGCATGAGAGCGTTATGAGCATGCTGGGGCGAACGACAGGTTCATCGTTGACCACGAGGACACGAGAGCGAACCTGTCCGCCAATTAAGACCCCCGCCGTAGAAAAAGAAGAAGTCAGTCCCCAGTCTCCGGGAGTGGTGGATACTTGAAACGTCCCGGCGCCCTTGCGCCGAAACGTCGGGTTTGTGAAAAGCATCCGCAGAAGCGCCCGGCGCATGACGCCGAACGGGAGCATCCATCCCCAGCGGCGAAGCATTTGCAGCATTCGCCGGTCCGCTTTTTGTACCTCAGGAACGCGGCTGCTCACTTCCGAAGCAATTTCAGCAACGCTCTTCTGATCTGCACTTTCCACGATTAGTACCGGGTTAACAAAGGCTTCCCCAGTTACGGATAATCCGATGTCCACGCGAGGCGGATAGTGGCGGGAATTGCCCGCCGTCAGTTTGTGAACGTCTGGATTGGCGGCCAGAGATCGTGCGGCAGCGCGCACCAGAACATGCGTCGGAGATGCTGGTATTCCCTCCCGCCGGAGCGTCTCAAGCCGCTGCAGAGCATTGGTCATATCGACTGTAAGTTGAACAGCAGACAGAGCCGGATTTAATGCCTGAAGACCGTCGCGGAGCCACCGTTCAGCGAAATCGAGCGATTCATTTTCTCTTTTCGCCACAATCGATTTTACACGAATCAACTTATCGCAAATAAAGT
>DAISJE010000576.1:0-3151 GCA_036821665.1 Bryobacteraceae bacterium
AGCACCACGTTCGCAACGTGGGGGTCGTGGGTTCGAATCCCATGCCGTCCACCAGCTTAAATCGGCGATTTTAGACCGCTTCCTACTGACTGGAACTTACCGCGTTTATACAAGGCGACCCGCCAGTGCGGACGCACCAGTCGCCACGCGATCACCGGACCGAGTCGCTCGCGAGGCCGCCGCGAACCGGGTCGTTCGCGACATATTCAATAGTCGTTCGCGACATATTCAATAAGAGTCCAGTAAAATCAGATCGGCTTGCACCCGTCATCCTCAGCTCGTTTGGTTTTGCGATTCATCCCTCTTCGGTTACGTCTAACTTTATTGATCGCTTCGATTGTTGGGGCACAAACGAAAAACAAGCCTCTCCTGAAGGGGCCTGCACCGGTCGGTTTCAGCAGCGAGATTGCGCGGATTTTTCAACGATCGTGTGCCAAGTGTCACAGCGGCGATACCGCCTCGGGAAAGCTGCGGCTGGATTCGGAATCCGCCATTCTACGTGGCGGTGTTTCGGGGCCGGCAGTCGTGCGGGGCAACAGTGGTGCCAGCCTTCTTATAAGACGCGTTCTCGGATTGACCGAAGGGCCGCGAATGCCTATGAATGGCGATCCGCTGCCCGGCAGCCAAGTGAAGCTGATTCAAAGATGGATCGATCAAGGCGATTTCAGCGAAGTCGAAGCGAAGGCCGAGACTGGCAATTCAAGACAAGACAATAGCGCTTCCGCTGTTCAGCCGCCGCTGTTCGCCAGCAAAGTACGCCCGATTTTCGCCTCCCGATGCTATAGCTGCCATGGTCCCCAGGTGCAGCAGAATGGGTTGCGGCTTGACTCGTTAGCGGGCGTGCTCAAGGGGAGTGAAACGGGGAAAATCATCGTACCTGGGCGTAGCGATCAGAGCCGCATTATCCGGCGGTTAACAGCGAAGGAACGGCCGCTCATGCCCTATGGTGGACCTCCTCTGTCAAACGACGAGATCGAAGTTATCCGCCAGTGGATTGATGTAGGCGCACCAGGACCTGACAGTTCCGCGCCAATTGCTCCGTCAAAGCTTCGCAAACATTGGGCTTACATAAAGCCTGTGCGGCCACCTATTCCGGACGTAAAAAACGCAGGGTGGTGCCGTAATCCGATCGACAATTTCATTCTGGCGAAACTGGAGAAGAACGGGCTCAGGCCGTCGGAGGAGGCCGATAAAGCGACGCTGATACGCCGGGTGTATCTGGACGTGATCGGACTGCCGCCTTCGCCGCAAGAGGTGGATGCGTTTCTAGCGGACAAATCCCCCGACGCATATGAAAAGGTCGTGGACCGGCTGTTTCGCTCCCCGCGCTACGGCGAACGCTGGGCGCGCCAGTGGCTGGACCTTGCACGATACGCGGACTCCAATGGCTACGAGGCAGACCGGCGCCGGACTGCCTGGGAATACCGGGACTGGGTGATCCGCGCGCTCAACAAAGACATGTCTTTCCGCGATTTCACGATTGAGCAGATTGCCGGAGACATGTTGCCCCATCCCTCCCAAGACCAATTGATTGCGACTGGATTCAGCCGGAACAGCATGCTGAATCAGGAAGGAGGTGTCGATCCGGAGGAGTACTACTGGTATTCGCTCGTTGATCGAACCAACACGACCGCTTCTGTCTGGCTTGGTTTAACGCTCGGTTGCGCACAGTGCCATAACCACAAGTTCGATCCCCTGGCGCAAAAGGATTACTATCGCTTCCTCGCATTCTTTAGCAATAGCGAATATAAGGAAGGACCGGAAGGAGACCGCTGGGTTCGCGAACCCGAACTCGAGTTGCCAACACCGGAACAGGAAACCCAAAGCCGCAAGTTGCGAGGACGCATTGCCGAGTTGCAGAAAGTGCTGGATACGCAGACACCGCAACTCGATGCGGCGCAAACATCCTGGGAAGCCGAGATGCGCGCGGCCGACCGGAATTGGACGACACTTCTTCCAGATCGCTACGAATCGGCAGGTGGCGCGGCGATGAAACGCCTGCCCGACGGATCTATTTTGGCGTCGGGGAAGAATCCGCAAGCCGATACGTACGTCGTGAGAGCCCGAGTCGACAGCGGACCGATCACAGGTGTAAGAATCGAAGTCCTGGGAGATCCAAGCTTGCCTAATGGCGGTCCAGGCCGTGATCCCGAGGGGAATTTCTTTCTCAGCAAGTTCGAGGTGCAGAGCGCTCCAACCACCGATCCGGATCGGAAACAGCTCGTCAAATGGAAAGATGCGGCTGCAGACGAATCGCAGGACGGTTACAAGGTCAAGCGCATCGTACAGCGAGGGAACGATCGTGACGAAGATCGAGTACGGGGCTGGGCCATCGATGCTTCGACCCATTCGCCGCGGCGCGAGGCGGTATTTGTTCCAGACAAGCCGTTTAGTTTTTCCGGCGGCACGGTTCTAACAATCACGTTCAAACATGAAATGCGGCATGCCTCCCGCAATATCGGGCGTTTCCGCTTATCCGTCACCACTACGGATGATCCCGACTTCGTGGTGAGAATTCCTGCGCGTTTACGCCCACTGCTCGATGTTCCCGCACAGAAGCGGACTTCAGAGCAAGCTGGCGAGCTGGCCGCAAGCTATCGCAGCGTAGCACCTTTGCTGGAGCCCACTCGGAAGCAAATCGCCAACCTGCAGAACGAAGTGGAGAAACTTGGCATCGACGCGGCCATGATCATGCGGGAACGTCCCGGTTATGGACGGCCGGCGGCCTACATTCGCGAGCGAGGGACGTTTACGAGTAAAGGCGACCTGGTCTATGCGGATGTGCCCTCCGTGCTCGGTCCTCTTCCCAAGAACGTTATGCCGAACCGGCTCGGCCTGGCCGAGTGGCTCGTCAGCGATGACAATCCACTCACCGCGCGAGTTACGGTGAACCATTTCTGGGAAGCGATCTTCGGCCACGGGATTGTCGAGACAGCCGAGGACTTCGGCAGCCAGGGCGAGTTACCGTCTCATCCCGAATTGCTCGACTGGCTTGCAACCGAATTCGAGCAAAGAGGGTGGAGCATGAAAGCGATCCAGCGTCTGATGCTGACATCGGCCACCTACCGGCAATCGTCACATGTAGCGCCCGAGTTGCTGGCTCGCGATCCTTATAACAAGCTGTATGCGCGCGGGCCGCGGTTTCGGGTCG
>DAISJE010000577.1:0-3151 GCA_036821665.1 Bryobacteraceae bacterium
GTTCTGGACGTCCTACCGGACCATAGCGAATTTGTTTAAGTGGCTGACTCTTGTGCTGTTTGCTTATGTGATTTCGGCATTCCTGGTGCGACCTGCCTGGTCGGCGGTGTTAAGTGCAACGTTCATTCCACATTTGGAATGGTCTCGCTCCTACCTTTCGGTGCTGGTTGGAATCCTGGGAACGACCATTTCACCTTATTTGTTCTTCTGGCAGGCAGCACAGGAAGTTGAGGCCGATCGGGAGCGCGGCAAAACGACGGTGGCACAACGGCGAGGTTCAACCGATGAAGAATTGACGACAGCCGCGAAGGATGTCGCTACAGGAATGCTGTTTTCGAACGTCGTCATGTATTTCATCATTTTGACGACTGCGGTGACACTGAATGCGCACGGCATGAAGCATATCGAGACTGCCCGGCAAGCCGCGGAAGCACTGCGTCCACTAGCCGGTAAAGGCGCGTATTGGCTATTTACTTTAGGTCTCATTGGCACCGGAATGCTGGGTGTGCCGGTCCTCGCGGGTTCATGTGCTTATGCAATAGCGGAAGCTGCGCGTTGGAGGGCAGCTTCTTTGAGTAAGACTTTTCATTGGGGAAGCCGATTTTATAGTGTTATCGGAGCCTCCGTACTGGTAGGGCTAGCGCTTAATTGGGCTCGATTAAACGCCGTGAAGATGTTGTTCTGGTCAGCGGTCCTGAACGGTGTGCTCGCGCCGCCGCTTGTGATCCTGGTGGTTTTGCTGACGAGCGACAAAAAGGTAATGGGTAAACGCGTCAATTCGCGAGGCGCAAAGATACTTGGATGGGCATGCGCTGTTGTTATGAGTGCGGCGGCGTTGGCTCTTCTGGTGACTTAACGTTGTCCGCCTATAGTAATAGAGTGTTGGACGCCGATGGCCAGCTCCAGGTTTGGACGCGAACACTGCCTCACATTTTCCGGTCGCACCCTGCACTACTGGAGTCTGTAATTTAACATCGCTGGAAATCGGCTAAGCTTCCAGGAAAAAACTATGAGCGTGTGCGATCGTTACCAAAATGTAATCATCGGGAGCGGCGAAGGCGGGAAATATCTCGCTTGGCATTTGGCACAGGCGGGGCAGGCCACGGTGGTGGTCGAGCGGCAATGGATCGGCGGCTCCTGCCCGAATATCAATTGCCTTCCATCGAAGAACGAAATCTGGAGCGCAAAGGTCGCCGACTTAGTTCATCGCGCCAAGGAGTTCGGTGTACAGGCGTCCGAATCGGCCGCTAGCAACATGACAGCCGTGCGCAATCGGAAGCGCGAGATGGTCAAATCTTTGATAGCCACTCACCTCAAAAAATTTAGGGATACCGGCACTGAACTCGTGATGGGCGAGGGAAGATTTGTCGCGGAGAGAACACTGGAGGTGCGACTCAACAACGGCGGCGTACGCACCATGACCGGCGACAGAATCTTTCTTAATCTTGGTACACGTGCTTCTATTCCCCCCGTGCCCGGACTGCGGGAGTGTGAGCCGCTAACTCACATTGAGGCACTTGAACTGGATATCTTGCCGGAACATCTGATTGTCATTGGCGGCGGGTATGTCGGGCTTGAATTCGCGCAAGCCTACCGCCGTTTTGGAAGCCAAGTGACCGTTCTGCAGCGCGGGGCGAGACTGCTGTCAAATCAAGATCCAGACGTGTCCGACGAAATTCAACGGATCCTAATCGCGCAGGGCATCGATATCATCACATCCGCAGAGCTCATCCGAGTCGATGGCCGCTCCGGAGCTGAAGTGAAGGTCGAGGTACGAACGCCCTCGGAAGAAACAACCCTTGAGGCAAGTCATGTCCTGGTGGCCACGGGCCGGACCCCGAACACCGCCGGCATTGGATTGGAGCTGGCGGCCGTCGAACTCGTCGCAGGAGGTTGGATCCGCGTGAACGACCGGCTTGAGACAACAGCCCCGAACGTTTGGGCTATTGGCGAATGCGCAGGAAGTCCGCAGTTTACTCACGCTTCGCTTGACGACTTCCGTATCGTCCGCGATAATTTGGCCGGCGGCAATCGCACGACGCGCGGACGGCTGATGCCTTCCTGCCTTTTCACGGATCCGCAAGTGGCCCAGGTCGGAGTTACGGAAACAGCAGCCCGACAACTCGGCATCAGCTTTGAAGTGGTAAAAGTGCCCATATCCTCCGTTCTCCGCTCGCAGACAACGGGCGAGACAGACGGCTTCATGAAAGCGCTCATTGCACCTGACGACGGCCGCATTCTCGGCTTTACATCGATCGGATCGGAAGCGGGCGAAGTCGTGGCGGTTGTGCAAATGGCCATGCAAGCCGGGCTTCCCTACACAGCGCTCCGCGACGCGATCCTGACGCATCCCACGATGGCCGAAGGTCTCAACGTTCTCTTTTCTTCCGTCAAACCGAGCGGATCAATGCCCAAGGAAAGAGCGCGTCATGCGAGCGCACCTGCGTCAAGCGGTTGGCCGAAGATCTTGCGACGGAAAATCGTGGTCGACGGCCTCACAGTTTTCTATCGTGAATCGGGCTCGCCCGAAGCACCCGTGATCCTGTTGCTGCATGGATTTCCAGCTTCCTCTTTTCAGTTCCGAGAACTGATGCCTCGACTGGCGGATCGATATCGCGTTATCGCCCCTGATCTGCCGGGCTTTGGTTTCACCGAAGTTCCCGAGCGTCTCCAGTACAAGTATTCGTTCGACTCGCTCGCTCGAACAGTCGAGGCCTTCACCAATGCCATGCAACTTACCCGCTACGCGTTGTATGTTTTCGACTATGGCGCGCCTACCGGATTCCGCCTTGCGATGTCGCACCCGGAACGAATCACGGCAATTGTCTCGCAAAACGGTAATGCATACGAAGAAGGCCTTGGTAGTGCGTGGGCTCCGATTCGCCGATATTGGACGGACCCCAGTTCGGAGAACCGTGAGGGTATTCGGCGGGTTCTCAACCTGACCGGTATGCGCCGGGAGTATTCATCAGGTATTGCGGATCCCGACCTAATCGCTCCCGAAAGTTACACGCTTGATGCTGCATTGATGAGCCGTCCGGGCAACGTGGATATTCAATTAGACCTGTTCCTCGACTATGCAAACAACGTAAAGCTCTATCCAGAGTTTCATAGCTACTTCCGCGAATGGAAACCGCCGCTTCTCGCAATC
>DAISJE010000578.1:0-3125 GCA_036821665.1 Bryobacteraceae bacterium
CGGCTAACGATTTCGCCGAAATCGACGGACCGGAAGCTGAAGTGCTGGCAGCGTGAAGCAATCGTATTCGGAATCTCGTATGCTTCCGTTGTGCAGAGGATAAAAACAACCCATTCGGGCGGCTCCTCCAGCGTCTTTAAGAGCGCGTTGAACGCTTCTTTGGTGATCTGGTGCGCTTCGTCGATGATGAAAATCTTGTAGCGGTCGCGGGCCGGACGATACCGGACATTCTCTCGAATCTCGCGCATTTCGTTAATGCCGCGATTCGACGCTGCGTCGATCTCAATTACGTCGACCGAATTCCCGGCGCTGATCTCGACACAACTCGAACACACTCCGCAGGGCGTCGGTGTCGGCCCCTGGATGCAATTTAAGCAGCGCGCCAGAATCCGGGCTACGGTCGTTTTCCCGGTTCCTCGCTGCCCGGAAAAGATGTAGCCGTGTGCGATCCGCTGATTCTCGATCGCGTTCGTGAGCGTTTTTTGAACGTGCTCCTGCCCGATCAGCTCGCTAAACGATTGCGGACGGTACTTCCTCGCAATAACCTGATACATGAAATCGCGTTGCGTGTACTCGGGAGCGTGCTTGCCAGACCCCGGGTGATCCGCGGCACACGAGCTAAATCGCTACCGTTGCTTCCTTCCGGACCTGGCGGGGTTTACAACCGCCCATTGCACGAAGCCCGGAGCCTGACAACTTTCAATGTTAGCATTCGCTGCTATTCCGGAACCCGTAAAACCGCTCGCAACTTTTCGCCAAAAAAGGTGGGAGGAGTGGGCTTGATATCCGGTTCGCGATCGGCCGATTTCTGATCGGCGGCATTCGCGTGAACAGGCTTCGGAACCTCGGACTTTAGTTGTTCCGGCGCACTATTCGCCGGTGTATCAACGGGTGCAGCGTCAGGCTTAACGTGTGTTGTCGCTGGTTCGGAACTCGGGCCCCGCAGATAACGATCTTTTCGCAGAAGAATGCGCTCCAGGGGCGCGATCCAGCCGGTAAATTCTCCGTCAAGATGACTATCCCGTTTCAGCGCGTTTCGCATCGCGTCCATCTTTGAATCGAGATTATCCAAATGATGGAACAGCAGGGCTTCGGGGAATGCCGGCACTTTCGGGGAGCCGAACTCGAGTTCGCCGTGATGGCTGATAATCATGTGCTCCAGCAGCGTTCGCAGCCTGGGAGGGAAATCCTGCACTTTACCAAACGCGTCGCTTAAGAGCCGGACGCCCATAACGATGTGGCCAAGTAACTGGCCATCCGCACTGTACCCAAAGCTGCGCGAATAGGTTAGTTCTTCCACTTTGCCGATATCGTGCAAAATGGCGGCTGTAATCAGAAGCTCGACATCGACATCTTTGTAATGAGAAGCAACCAGGCGGCTCAAAGCGCATAGGGACAGTACGTGCTCCAACAATCCGCCGCGGCAGGCATGATGAATGTTTTTTGCTGCGGGAGCCATCTGGTACATCCCGGCGAGATGCGCGTCCGAGAAAACTGCTTGCAGCAACAAGCGCAGATGCGCGTTCTGCAAACTCCGGATAATCGCCTGCAGTTCCTCCCACATTTCGTCAGCGTCCCGCTCGGAACACGGGAAAAAATCGGCGAAATCGACCTCGTGTTCTTCAAGCCGCCGCAAGCGATGGACAGTAAACTGCGACCGGCTCTGGTAAATCTGGGCGAACCCCTTTACCTTAACGAAGTCATCGCGCTCGAAGGTGTGCATTACCTCCACGACGTTATCCCACATCTTGGCTTCTATCTCGCCGGTACGATCGGCAAGATGAAGAGACAGGTAAGGCTCACCGGTTTTCTTCTGCCTGATCTCCTTCGATAGAACCAGAAACTGCGCAGTAACAGTTTCGTTCGGAACAAGATTTCCGACGTACGGAGATTTCATAGACTGCTAGCGCGAACTGCTCTTTCCGGTGACCGTTGTCTCAGTTCCCGGAATCGGGATCATTCCGAACAGCCGCTTGTGACGGGTTTTCTGCTCCACTTCAGCTTTCGTGATCGTTTCAGGCTTGAGTTGCGCAACGTCCTGCCAGGTCGTATCCTTTCCGGGCGCGGCGCCGGTATCGACAAAGCCCGGCTTGATTTGCAAAAATGCCTGGCGTCTTAGCTGGGTAAGATACTCACGCACTTTGGGCTGCATTTTCGGTCCGTACAAAATGTTCTCGATATCGCTCTTCACATCCGCAAGCGGCGCAAGACCTGCTTTGGTATGGTCTTCTACCTTGAAAATTTCAAAACCTGTCGCCAGCTTTATAGGCTGGGTCACTGCGCCCTTGGGTAAATTCCAGACCACATCTTCAATTTCCTTGTTGAGGTCGCCTTTCTTGTAGCCGCCCAGCGCGCCGCCGTCCTTCGCAGTCGCCGCATCCGAATTGTCACGCGCGAGATCGCTGAACCGCTCGCCTTTGGACGCCTCGGCAGCAATTTGTTTGGCCTTCTTCTCGGCTGCGGCCACGCCCGCCGCATCCTTCCCTTGCGTCGAAATCAGAATCTCGCTTAAGTAGACTTTTTCTTCGCGAATGAAATCCGACTTGTGCGCATTGTAGTAGTCCTGGATCTCCTTGTCCGTGATGTTGATGTGGCGGCCCACTTCCTGCCCGATTACGTCGCGCGTAATGATCTGATTCTTCGTCTCGTTGATGAAATCCTCATAGCTCATACCGGATTGCTGGCGAACCCACTCGTGAAACTTGTCGGTATCCGTCAACCCCGATTGCCTTTGCAGATTCGCAACATACTTGCTTATGTCGGAATCGACATTGATGTTCAGCTCTTTGCCCTTTTGAGTCAACAGCAATTCGTCGATCCGGTCGCGGAGAACATTTTTCTCACGGGCATCGATCTGCTGCTGGGTAGGAGCCGCCGCGCCGTTCTGCGCATGCGCTTCCTGCGTGATTTCGCGTTGAAGCTTCTGGATCTCATCCTGGCTTACAATATCGCCGTTTACCTTCGCGACAATCTGGTCCACGATGGTAAAGTTATCCGCGGCAAAGCACAAGGAGCCAAAGGCTAGGGCGGCAAGGCAGACTGCTCTCATAAACTTTTCTTTTCATTATGGCAATAAGACAGCACCGGCAGCCACATCCGTCCGCCCGAAGCTAATGTTTAGCCAC
>DAISJE010000579.1:0-3115 GCA_036821665.1 Bryobacteraceae bacterium
CTGGTGCAGGACGCCAGCCAGATCGCCAACGATGTCGCGCCCGACGCCGCCGCGCCGCTACACGCGCTGTTTGAGAATTAGTTGTTGAGAATTGAAACAATGGGCCGGCAGTTGTTAACTCTCGTGGTGCTTGCCGTACTCGGCGCATGGCCCTCTTTCGCTCAAAACACTACGACTCTGCCTTGGTGGACCAGTCCGGTAATCACCGATATCGGCCTCTCGCACGAGCAGACGCAAAGGATCCGCCAAGTTGTGCGTTCCTATCGTGACCGGTTGTTCGACGCGCGCAATGCCGCCAGAAAAGCGGAAGCCGACCTGCAGGACATTATGAATGACTCGACCGTAAGTTTGGCGCAGGCGCAACCTGCGATCGAGCGCCTGGCCAAAGCGCGGGCAGAAACCACGCGTCTGTTTACGGCAATGAGTATTGAAATTCGCTCCGTTCTCACTCAGGCGCAATGGCACGAGCTGGTGAAACGTTGGGACGAAGTGAAGCGGACTAAGCGCCCGAACAGCGATACCGAATTTGTGCCCTAGGGTTTCCGCTCATTTCTTCTGCATCCAAATGTCCCACGTGATTGGGCCGGCTTCGGCGTCTGTCAGGGCATGGCCAGCCGCCTTGAGGGCAAGCTTTATCTGGCCGTGATGATAGCCCTCATGCCAAACCATGTGCTGCAGCATGAGAATCGGATGATCGTAGTGAAGTTTCATCGGCTGGCCTGTTTCCAGCTTGCTCTTTACCGCAGCTCGCACCGCCTGAGCACTTTCGTTCAGCATCTGCGCAATGCGATCAGGGTTGCGCTCCACTAACCACTCTTTCTCCGGCACTTCTCTGGCGAATTCGGGGGCGTCCTCGAAAACGAACACAAGCCGTACATAGTGGATATGCGTGAATAGCTGGGCGACAGATGGGCTTTCTTCCATCGTCCGTGCGTCCAGCCCGCCTTCCGGAAGCGCGTGGAGCAGGTTAACCAAAATGACATTGTTCCGGTCCCAAGAATCCAGCACAGCGTCAAGTAGCTGCTGCTCTGGCACGTTCAGCATAGTTCAGCGACCAGTATAAAATCGGAAAATTTCGTTTCTACCATCGCGGAAGCACGCGTTTCCAGTTTGGATCGACATGCTTGCGCATCTCCGCCTCGTCGTCGCGTCTTCGCAAAGGAATTTTGGCGTATCGTTCCTCACTGCGGGCAATCTGATCGTAGTCAAGCTCTATTCCAAGTCCGGGTCGATCGGGGATCGCGACAGAACCTTCTGTGAACCAGATACGCCCGCCCCCAACGACCTCATCTCTTTCGGTCTGCCAGGGATAATGCGTATCGCATGCGAACGTAAGATTTGGACACGCGGCGGCCACGTGTGTCATCGCCATCAAACTCACGCCGAGGTGACTGTTCGAATGCATCGAAAGTCCGATATTCAGTACAGAGCAGAGATGGGAGAGCAGTTGCACTTGCCGTAGCCCACCCCAATAGTGCGGATCACACAACACGATCTGAACAGCGTCCAGATCCCTGGCGCGAGGCACATCCGAAAAAGAAGTGACCGCCACGTTACTGGCGAATGGGGTCGAAATGCCGCGATGCATGAGCCGTTTGCGCACCGCGCTCATGCCATCCAAACCAGGACACGGATCTTCCAGGTATCCTCCTCCCGAAAGCTCATCTTTGAGCAATTCGCCCACATGCACTGAAGTATCGATCGACCACGCACAATTTGGGTCGATGCGAAGCGGAACGTTCGTACCGAACTCGCGGCGCAGCGCCCGGATGGATTCGATCTCAATCTCCGGATCGAGGACGCCGCCTTTTAGCTTGACTTCTTTGAATCCATACCGGTCCACCATCTGACGGCATTCGCGAACGAGCGCCTCGGGCGTTAAAACCTCGCCATACTCGTCGGGATAGTCATCGCCTCCACCCCCGGCATGTTTATAAAAAAGATACGCGGAGAACGGTACTTTGCTGCGTACTCTCCCGCCGAGCAGATCGCAGACGGGCCGGCCAACCGCCTTTCCGATGATGTCCAGGCAGGCAATTTCGATAGCGGCAAACGTACGCGCATTCTGATCCAACGGGTTCTCGCCCGGTACAAGCCACGTTTGAGAGTGGCCTCCCGGAACGGTGGCGTCGCTTCCTCGCGCGCCGGCATTCATTCCTTCCCAAAGCTCTGCCAGGCGGAAAGGGTCCATCCCCAACACTCGTTCGCGAACGGCTTCTAACGCCGCACGAGGAGCTTCGCCGCCATATGTTTCGCTCACGCCGCATATGCCGTCGTCCGTTTCGAGTTCCACAATGGTGCGAAGCGCCCAGGGCGCGTGTAAACCGTAGGAGCTGCGAAGCGGCGGATCCGCAATTGCAATCGAGTGCAGTTCGATTCCCGAAATCCTCATCAGGCCTCAACTAGCATAAACGGTGGGTCATTAAATAAGACACGTCATGATGCGTCGTACGTTCACAAAGTTTGCCGCTGCTCCATTCGTACTTGCCGGCGCGCTCAGCGCAGATTCAGAGCGGAAATCGTCTGTAGCGGGTTCCGCGAAGATAAAGCTGGGTAACCAGAACTGGTCGGATGACGCGAGTTTGAAAGTGCTGGCGGCCCTTGGCGTCAATCACATCTGTAGCGCCTTACCGTCCCGGAAATTCGACGAGAATTGGTCCGTGGAAGGCTTGACCCAACTTCGCGAGCGCGTGGAGTCCTATGGCATCACGCTTGCCGCTGTACCCCTTCCGCTCAGTTCCGTTTACATCACAAAAGCAGAGAATCCCGACATCATGCTGGGGAAGAGCCCGGAGCGCGATCGCGAGATCGACGATATCTGCTCGATGATCCGAAATTGTGGAAAGGCCGGGATTCCGATGGTCAAATACAACTTCAACATTTTGGGTGTTGTGCGAACGGCACGCACAACTGGACGTGGCGGATCGAGCTACAGCACCTTTCGATATGCCGAAGCGAAGCAGGACCCGCCGCTGACGGAAGCTGGCCCATTGAGCGCCGATGAGATGTGGGAGCGCATTACGTACTTCCTGGATCGCGTGGTGCCAGTCGCGGAAGAGGCAAAAGTGCGTATTGCTTGTCATCCGCACGATCCGGGAATGCCGGAGCGGGAGGG
>DAISJE010000580.1:0-3114 GCA_036821665.1 Bryobacteraceae bacterium
GCTGGAGCCGGGCATCAATCCCGATATCGAAATCGGCAGCTTCTTAACGCAGCGCGGATTCAAAAACACGCCGGCCGTGCTGGGTACCGTCGAATATAAAGGCCAAAGCGGCGAGCCGTGTGCCATCGGCATTCTCCAGCAATTCGTCCGCAACGAAGGCGACGCCTGGAGCTACACGCTGAAGTCCCTCGGCAGCTTCTTTGAACGCGCTCTTGCTGAACAGAACTCATTAGGCGATTACGCCGAATCTGCTGCTTTATTAGGCAAACGAACGGCCGAAATGCACGCCGCCTTTGAAGACGAAAATGCCGGTCCCGATTTCATTCCCGAACCGTTCACCAACCAGGATGGCCAAAAGCTCTATCAGGATCTGCTCAGCCAGGCCGATATCGCATTTGAAGCGCTGCGCCGCAAACAAGCGATACTCACCGGCGCTGCGGTGGAGGCCGCACATCAAGTTCTACGCCTTGAACCTGAGATAACCGCGCGCTTTGGTGGTTTACGTGAATCTCCCGTTACTGCGGTTCGCATCCGTCATCACGGCGATTATCATCTCGGTCAGGTACTATACACCGGCAGCGATTTCATGATCATCGACTTTGAAGGCGAACCCGCGCGGCCCTTATCTGAACGTCGCAGAAAAGCTCTCGCCATGCGCGATGTCGCCGGGATGCTGCGCTCCTTCCAATACGCCGCTTACGCAGCGCTGTTCGAAGCCAAGGACATGGGGGAGTTGGAATCCTGGGCCGAATTCTGGACGCATGAGGTCAGCGCAATCTATTTGAATGGGTATTTTTCGAGCGTACACGGTCTGCGGTGTATTCCCTCCGACGCCGCCGAAAGACAAGTTCTGCTCGATGCATTTTTATTACAAAAAGCTCTGTATGAGTTGGCTTATGAGTTGAACAACCGCCCCGACTGGGTTGTTATCCCTCTTCGCGGCATCCTAAGCCTGATGGCCGCACGTCAGTAAGCGGTGATTAACATGCCGATCTCCACCCGATCTCTTACCGAAAACGATCTCTACCTGTTTCTCGAGGGCACACACGTCAAGCTTGCGGACGTGATGGGCGCGCACGCCGCAAAGGAAGGCGGCACGAAATTTGCCGTCTGGGCGCCCAATGCCCGGTCCGTTTCGGTGATAGGCTCTTTCAACGAATGGCGCAACGATGCGGCTGCGTTATCGGCGGCCGGGGCAGGCATCTGGAGCGGGGCAGTGGCCGATGCACAGCCTGGAATGCGTTACAAGTATCACGTCGAATGGCAGCAGTCCAGCGCGGATAAGGCGGACCCGTTTGCGTTTTTGAATGAGACAGCTCCTCAAACCGGATCGATCATCTGGGATCTGAGCTATGAATGGTCGGATCGGGAGTGGATGGCGACCCGCCGCAATCCAAATAGTTTGGATGCGCCTATTTCCATCTACGAGGTTCATCTCGGATCATGGCGTCGCATTGCGGATCAAGGCAACCGCTCCCTAACGTATCGGGAACTGGCTGAGCAACTCATCCCATACGTAAAAGAGACGGGTTTCACGCACGTTGAATTTCTTCCGGTCATGGAACATCCGTTCTACGGCTCGTGGGGATATCAGATCACTGGATTCTTCGCTCCTACGAGCCGGTATGGCACGCCGCAGGACTTCATGTGGCTCATCGATCAGTTCCACCGGCATGGAATCGGAGTAATTCTGGATTGGGTGCCGTCTCACTTTCCGCAGGACGAGCACGGCCTGGGCTACTTCGATGGCAAGCACGAGTATGAGCCGGCGGACCCTCGCCGCGGCATTCACCCCGATTGGAACAGCTTCATTTTCGATTACAGCCGCGGCGAAGTGCGCAGCTTCCTGCTGAGCAGCGCCATGTTTTGGCTCGACAAGTATCATGCCGATGGTCTTCGCGTGGATGCAGTTGCCTCGATGTTGTATTTGGATTTCTCACGCAAGGAAGGCGAGTGGATCCCCAACCAGTACGGAGGGCACGAAAACCTCGAAGCGATCGGCTTTCTCAGGCGGATGAATGAAGACATTTACAGGGCTCATCCGGACGTTCAGACCGTCGCCGAAGAGTCCACAGCGTGGCCCATGGTCTCGCGTCCAACCTACATCGGCGGCCTCGGCTTTGGCTTCAAGTGGGATATGGGATGGATGCACGACACGCTGAAATATATGGAGCAGGATCCGCTCTTTCGTAAGTACCATCACCACGAACTGGCGTTCCGGCTGGTTTACGCATTCAACGAAAATTTCATTCTGCCGCTTTCGCACGATGAAGTGGTCTACGGCAAAGGCTCGCTCATCGCCAAGATGCCAGGCGACGATTGGCAGAAGTTCGCGAACCTGCGGCTGCTTTTTGCGTACATGTACGGACAGCCCGGAAAAAAGCTGCTCTTCATGGGCGGCGAATTCGGGCAATGGCGTGAGTGGCGGCACGATACCGGCCTCGATTGGGAGTTGCTGGCGTCCGATCTGCATGCCGGGATTCGTTTGCTGATCGGTGATCTGAATAGCATCTACCGTAGCGAGCCGTCCATGCATCACTGTGAGAATTTGCCTGCCAGTTTTGAATGGATTGATGTTCATGACGCCGAAAAAAATGTCCTGAGCTTCCTTCGGAACGGTGCAAGTGAGAGTGAGAAAATCGCTGTTGTGTGTAACTTCAGTCCGGTGCCGCGGGACAATTATCGAATTGGTATACCGCAGAAAGGATTTTGGAAGGAGATTCTGAATTCAGACGCGAAGCAGTACGGAGGAAGCGGAAAAGGCAATCTGGGCGGAGTGGAAGCCGTGCCCATTCCGCTGCATGGCCGGAGCTATTCGTTGACGATCAATCTGCCGCCGCTGGCGGCGGTCTATTTCCGGCGTCAGGATGCATAATGCTTATGCCGGCTTCGTCAAAATGTTTCTCTCGAACCTCCGTGATATACTCCCGCGCTAGGTAGACTTCATGGGAAGAGCAAAGTGGTTGTTTATTATTGCGGCGGTTCCGGCCGTTTTCTTTTTTATGACCGGATGTGCAGCTTCGCCGCACGAACCGAATGAAAAATACATTCTGGTCGCCGATAATACGAAGATCCCGTATTGGCAGGCCGCAGTGCACGGATTGAATCATGCCG
>DAISJE010000581.1:0-3111 GCA_036821665.1 Bryobacteraceae bacterium
CAGCGTAGCCGGCTGGCCCAACAGGCTGACGAGTTCAACCGCCTTCCGGTCGAACGATACAAAGGTCTCTCCTCCCAACCATGCTCCATCATGTGCGATGACGCCGTCTGCGAAGTCGCCACCAGCTTCGAGCACCGCCAGTCCGGCTTCTACTGCAGGTCGGTTCATCGAAACGTTTCCGGCATCCAGCAGGTCGCGGATCGACAGTGCCACATCTTCTTTTGAGAGATTGGCGCCGCGCCGGAGCACCCACACGAATTCGCATAAGGTTGGCAACGAGATTGCGATGAGCGAAGCACGTTCAAGCATAGCCGCGGCCGATTGCCCCTGTTGCGGGTCATCCTGCAAGACCGCGCGAGCCAGAACGTTAGTGTCTGCAATGACTTTCACGGTTCGCCGCTCCAGCCCGCAGCGCCGATCTCGTTCATTTCGTCGATGGAGAGAACCCGTTCGGACTTACCGGCGTGTCTGCCGATGAAGTTTCCGATTTTCCCACTCGCGCGGGCCGCCCTCACGCGAAGCTCGCCACCCGGAAGTTTGTCAAACTCAACACGTTCTCCCGGTTTGACGCCAAGATGGGTCAGCAAGTCTCGCTTGAGAGTGACCTGCCCTTTCATTGATAACGCAATCGAAGACATCGAATAGCTCCTCATCACACGCACTCAATGTAATGGAAAATTCACTTACTTCAAGCTGAGTATGAAGGAATGCGTCGATCTGCACGTTCACAGCAGCTCGGATATATGCACTGCCGTGAGCTTATGAGATGGCGGTGGAAAAGTCGGCCACGGTAGCTGCGGAATAGTCCAGCCGCAGGCGGAGTAAAATCCGGCCACCTATTCCTTTCTGCAACGATCGCAGGAGGGACAGGGATCTACCCCGTGGAACTTTATTTGGCCCGTCTAAATCGACTTCGATTATGACAGAACGCATTAGTATAGAACGGAATAGCGTAAATTTTAAAAAAACTTTACGGAATTCCGATCGAGTTCTTTTTTTCCTGGTCTGTTACGAAATTCCGTGTGGTTTCCTCAAAAGGACGGAATACCGTAATGCGTTATCGGATATTTGAGCGGTTGGCTGATCAGATAGCCACCGCGCGCAAAGCGAGGGGCTTGCGTCGGACTGAACTAGCCGCACGTATCGGGCGCAGCCCCGCGCGTCTAACGGAGTTCGAACGAGACTTGACGAGCGGACGTTTGAGCAAGACCGTTTAACACTACTTGTACAGATTTGCCACGCGCTCGATTTGGTGCCCGTAATCGTCCCGCGTCAGCATCTGCATGAGGTTGAAACGCTGCTGGAGACCACTTCAACCTTGCCATCTGTTTCTACACCTCCGAAATCGGTATTCAGCGAGGTGTTCGTGTCACTCAGTGACGAGGATGATGACTGATGGCCAAGACCGCGGCAATTCTCGGCGTCCATCTGCTTCATCAAGGGAAAGCTGTCCGAGTTGGCACGCTCACCCGCAGTGCAGCTGGTGAAACGGCATTTATTGTCGAGGAAGCCTATCTCCGCGATACGGGCCGTCCGATCCTCAGCCTTTCCTGGTTAGAGCCAGCCAGCGAGCAAGGCACAATGGAACGGCTTGCCTATCGCGGCGACAAAATTGGCATATTGGCACTTTGCCACCCTGGTTCGCCGGCCTATTGCCTGAAGGCGCCTTGCACGATCTTTTATTACACGAAATGGGCCCAGGCGATCATGACCAGTTCGATCTCCTCACGCGGCTCCGTGCGGATTTACCAGGCGCGATGTTAATCACCCGAAACTGAGACACCAACATCGGCTGGCCCGCTAAGGCTTGAACAAGTCGCTGGTTTTGACGCCCCCGTCCTCAGGGAACTGTGAAATTTTCCCTTGCCGGGGTTCAACTGAAATTTGCCGGCCGGATGGACGGAGATCGCTTGACCGTGCCGGCACGGGCGGGCGACGCACGGTATCCTGAAGGTCCCGACAGAACGTTTTTCCAATTTACCGGAACTCGAGTTTGCCGGAATGACGCTTGCCCGCTCAGTCGGCGTAACGACTGCCGATTTCCGGCTGCTGTCCGTCGAACACGTAAGGGATATTCGACCTGAATTCCTAAAGGCTGGCCCCCAAGCGCTTGTTGTCGATCGTTTCGACCGCGGCGCTGACGGTCTGCGTACCCACATGGAAGACATGGCCCAGATCCTTGGCGCGCTTGGCGAGCGCAAATATACGATGGGCACTGGAGAGACGGTGCTTAACATGATCCGACGGTTCAGCACCGATTGGAGGGCCGATGTCCTAGAAGGGTTTCGTCGCATTGTTGCCGACATATTGATCGGCAACGGCGATAACCATCTCAAGAATTGGTCCTTTCTGTTTCCAAGCCCAGGCGAGATCCGCCTGTCGCCAGCCTACGACATCGTCCCGACCGTGCTCTACATCCCCGACGACCAGATGGCGCTGCAGTTCGTCAACACCAGCAACTTTAACACCGTGACGGTTCGCCGCTTCCGTCGCGCGGCAAAGTTCTTAGGCCTTGAAGAAGATTGGATCGAAGCTGAGATTAGCAGGCAAGTCAAACACGCTGTCGAAGTTTGGCAGACCCTTGTCCCGTCCTTGCTCGACGAGAAGCGCGCAGTTCACTTCCTAGACAGGTTGAGAACGCTTACTCTTGTGCAGGAGGTGATCGGCTGAAACTGTTCAGGTCATGAGGTATTGAGGAGAAGACCGGCCGTGAAACGAGACAATCATGCTAGCCCATGTCGTGGCGGGACGCTGTAAGGCGCCGGGCGAGCCTCCATTTTTTCGCCTGCCCTTATTGGCTTTGCGGGACACCCCTGAGGAAGACGAACTTAGCACAAAGGTCTCTCCGCCCAACCACGCTCCGTCATGTGCAATGACGCTGTCTGCGAAGTCGCGGCCCAGCTTCGAGTACTGCCAATCCAGCCCCAACTGCAGGTCGGTTCATCGAAACGTTTCCGGCATCTAGCAGGTCGCGGATCGACTGTGCCACATCTTCTTTTGAAAGTTGGCACCGCGCCAAAGCACCCACGCAAACTCACATAAGCTTGGCAACGAGAATGCTATGAGCGAAGCGCGTTCAAGCAGAGCCGCAGCCACTTGCCCCTGTAGCGG
>DAISJE010000582.1:0-3110 GCA_036821665.1 Bryobacteraceae bacterium
ATAAAGGGATGCCAATTGGCGGTCATGTGCGACCAATGACCAAAGGCAAAGCTCACTGCCAGGCCGATAAAGATCAAAACGACCGAAATCTTCACCATGACTGCCGCGCTATTGAAGTTTGCCGATTCGCGCACGCCGACGACGAGGATAATCGTGATGACAACGATGGCCGCCATCGCGAAAATATCGACCTGAACCGGAATTGTCGAGCCGAAGAGCGTGATATGGCCTTTCGGTGTCGGATTGAACGGCATGGTGACGCCGAAGAAACGCAGGAACCCGGTGACATAACCGCTCCAGCCGACGGCGACGGTAGCCGCCCCGAAGGCATATTCGAGAACCAGTGCCCAACCGATGATCCAGGCCACAATTTCTCCTAAAGTCGCGTATCCATAGGTGTACGCACTTCCGGAGATGGGGATCATGGAAGCAAACTCGGCATAACAAAGGCCGGCAAATACACATCCGATACCTGCCACAACAAACGAAAGAATAATGGCGGGCCCGGCAAATTGCGCGGCCGCTGTGCCGGTCAGTACAAAAATCCCCGCGCCTATAATCGCGCCGATTCCAAGCGTGACCAGATTTATGGGGCCCAGGGAACGGCGTAATGAGTGCTCGCTCGTCTCCGACGCTTCCGCCATGATTGTGCTCAGCGGCTTCTTGGCTAAAAGTTGGTTTGCCATGGTTGGTTAATGTTGTTCAAAACCGGCCGGAGCTTCGCTCCCCTGTGCCGTAACTCGCATGCAAAATCGGATAGGGCATGCCCGATCCCTACGATACTCGATTCTGGGCGGCGATGACTCATCCGAGAGGAGATAATGAAGCGAGCCGTGCCGGTCATCGTTAATACTTTCTTCGAGAAGCGTGTGAAAGAACTCTTCGATCTGGCGGAGATTTTAGATAGAGCTTTTTCATCTGCCGGAATTGATTACCGGCTGGTGGGCGGCCTGGCAACGTATCTCTATATTGAGGAGCGAGCCCCGGACGCCGGGCGGCTCACCCGAGACATTGACGTCGCGGTTCGACGAAAAGATCTGGCGCACATCGCCAAAGCAATGGGAGCTTTCGGATTTGAGCACCGCCGTGTAGCAGGGGTGGACATGCTCGTACAGGGCGAGGCGCCGTCGGCTCGCCGCGCGATTCACCTCGTCTTTGCCGGCGAAAAGGTCCGGCCGGAATATGAGGAAGCTGTGCCGGAGTTTGGAGCGTCTCGAAAACTGAGCGGCGTTCGCCTGATGCCGTTAGCGGATCTTGTCCGAATGAAGCTAACCAGTTTCCGGGCCAAGGACGAAACTCACATTAAGGATCTGGACGAAGTTGGCCTCATCACATCAGAAATGGAAGCAGAGCTTCCGCCGCTTCTGCGGGAGCGCCTGGCGCAGACTCGCGCACGTGAATAGCCTTTTTAAAGCCGCTTGCCGCTGATAAACTAAAAATTCTATGGCTGTGAGTAAGGAACTGCTGGACATCCTGGTTTGTCCCGTTTGCAAGGCGAAACTTGTCCTGAAGGAAGATGGAAGCGGCCTCAAGTGCGTGGAATGCAAGCGGGTCTATCCCATTCGGGACGATATTCCAGTCATGCTGAAGGATCAGGCCACGATCGAGCCGTAAATGACCGTCCTGGAGCAACTGCCGGAAGGCTCCCGCGTGGCTGTGGTTCGCCTTCGCTCACTGGGTGACTGCGTCCTTACAACGCCCGCGCTTAAATTGCTCAACCAGTCCCGGCCGGATTTGAAGATTGGCGTTTCCATCGAAGAACGTTTCCAAACGGTATTCGAAGGCAATCCCAACGTTCGCGTCTTACCGCCCACCTGGCGCGGCGTGCGCGCGTATAAAGCTGCCCTCTGTGTGAATTTGCACGGGGGTACGCGAAGCCAGTGGATGACCGCTCTGTCCGGCGCCGTTTGGCGAGCCGGCTTTGCGCATCACAGCACAACGCTCGCTTACAATTTCACAATTCCGCGCGCGCAGCGTATTCTCGGCGTGAACCGCACAGTTCATACAGCCGAGCACTTGGCCTCGGCGTTTTTTGCCTTAGGGGTTGCGGCTCAAGAGGTGCCACGCGCAGAGTTGTTTGCAGCAGAATCACCTCTCAGCGGCCGCTATGCCGTGTTACATCCATTTGCATCCGCGCCGGAAAAGCAATGGCCCGCGGAACGCTTTTGTGAGCTCGCACGCTATCTGAAGCTTTGGAATATTGACCCGGTTATTCTCGCCGGTCCCGCTGACGACATCTCGCCCTTTCGCGCTCATCAAGTATTCCAGCGCGATCTGTCCAATGCCAAAGCCCTGATCGCGAAAGCCGTAGCTTTTATCGGCAACGATAGCGGTCCGGCGCATATGGCGGCGGCATTTGGCGTTCCAAGTCTGGTGCTGTTCAGCAAATCGAATCCCGCCATTTGGGGGCCGTGGCGCACGGAGTGCCAGGTGGTTGTTGAGCCTGAGGGGTTCCAAAACGTGAGCGTGTCACGTGTCATTGCCGCTCTGGAACGCTTGCGCATGTTCGAAGAGGCGCACGCTTGAAAGAGCTTTACCGGTTGCTCCGTTACGCGCGGCCGTACATACCGGCGCTGCTTGCGTCGATCGTGTTCATGGCCATCGTGGGACTTTCTCAGGGCTTACTCGTCAAACTAATCCCCCTAGTTTTCGAGCGAGTCCTGAAGCCTGATACGCCGGATGCACCGGCCCTGTTGCTTTCGATACCGCAACTCCACTACAAGCTCTATCTCAACGACGTGGTCCCATCTTTTGTCCACAATATCTGGACGATGGTGGCGTTCGGGATTCTGTTCTGCTTCATCGCCAAGGGCGTCTGCGATTATCTCGGCAACTACCTGGTGAATTGGGTAGGCATCAGCGCCATCCTGGACCTGCGGCAAGAGGTCTTCGACCGCGTTCTGCATCAGGACGCCCGCTTTTTCGAGAACGAAACGACCGGGCGCATCATGTCTTCGATCATGAACGACATTGATCGCATTCAGATCTCGGTCTCGACCATGCTCGCCGACTGGCTGCGGCAGATGTTCACGGCTTTATTCCTCCTGCTCACCATGATTTCGATCGATTGGAAGCTATCGCTGATTAGTCTGCTGGTGTTTCCTGTCGTC
>DAISJE010000583.1:0-3107 GCA_036821665.1 Bryobacteraceae bacterium
GTGCGCGCACGAATCGCTCCCCGCCGGGTTGCGCTCGATCACGCTGACTTCGAATCCTTCCCGGGCCAGGTAATAGGCGGCGCACAAGCCGACAACCCCGCCGCCGCAGACGATCGCGCTGCGCGAGTTACTCATTGAAGTCATCTTATCAATACAGTGCTTCCGGTGCGACTTGAGCGAGCGCCAAACCTCTTTGCCGTTGGCGTGCGCTCTGGCATAGTAGCCGCCGGTCCGCTCATGCCTGACGAGGTTGGAGAGATGAGTTTTCCTGAGTTTTCACCGTTGCGTTGTTTCACAGTCTCGACCGTAGAATTGGCAGGAAAAATCTCCTTTTCGCTCTCGGATTTACCTGTAAAAAGCGCCCGTAGCTCAGCTGGATAGAGCATCGGATTTCTAAGTCAGCCTAACGAATTTGCCTTGTTTTTCGTGCGGTTGCACAGCGTGTTTTTCACAGGTAGTCCGATTGGTTCGAATCGGCGCGTTGTATCGCTGACTTGCACAGTTTTACAGAAGAAATTGCGCGACCGTAGAACAAGACCGTGAAACGGCTGAAGCGCGCGTGCGCGTAGGTATTGCCGCCCTTTCCGGGAAGTTGTCCGAACAAACCGGTGCTCGGCTTCGCGCGCGCGGAATGTTCACGCGTCTGCGCCTTGGGGTGTTGAAACGAGAAATATCGCCGACGTGGCTGTGCATTTGCTTCGAGAATCAAGACGCCCAATGACCGAGGCAGAATTGTATCCCCTGATTCTCGCGCAGCGGCCGGTGAAATTTAAGTTGATCGGTTCATTGCTCCGAGATAGCGGCAGATTGAAACGGATTGCGGCGCGAACTTGGGAGCTGAAGAAATCGCCGGGCTCGGGAGCGCGGCGTGCAAAAGCGGCGACCACGCCGGAGCTTGGGTGGCTCCGTTTAGATGCGATCGCCTTTCCATTCTGTTGGGCGCTTTGCTTTGCGCAACAGTGACCTTGGCCTCTATATCGTCGCCCGGTGCGGCGCAGCCAACTGGCATCACTCGCCGACTTTCTGAGGAGAGCGGGCAAAGATTCCGTCATCCGCAGCCGTGCCTTGGCCGCGATGGACCTGCCGGCGCAACCATGCCCGTGCGGGAGCGCGGGCTTCGACACGAGGGCGGACGATTGACACACGTTTGCTCCATCAGCTCGCTTCCGGCTTAGCGAGACCTGATATTTTTCGCGCAGGTCGACGAGAGCACCGGCGATGCGACTGTCTGGCGAACCAGACTTGACGGAATACCCATTAGCACAGTGAGAGTTTCTGCCGGGGCGGTGCGACGCATTGCGGATAACAATGGATTCGATTCGGAAAAGCAAATTTTCACAGCGCGAATACGAACGGATCAAGGGCATTACGGCAGGCAACAGCAGTGATAACTAACGAGATGCCCCTGTGCAAAAAGTGGCTGCGAAGCGATGGAACCGGTCTGGATACCCGGGGAGTGCGACGGTATAGCTTACAATTTCGTTGATTACTGAAAATGTAGCGTGATTTCTAAGCCGTTGGTCGGCAGGAACGTTGTGGCAAGTCGCCGAGTTATGGTATGGCTAATGCTAACAGGGCCGTGAGTCCAATTAGGACAAACAAGCACTCAGATCAAAGAAAGGAGTTCCGCCAATCCCATGAAATCCCAACGTCAACACCGCACGAGTTCGAGTCGTTTTTTATCACTACCCATTATTGCAACCATAGTGCTCCTCCTGATGTCGAGCGGAAGTTCGGCAACGGCCACGTCCTATAGCCAAGCACCGCCGGTAGGTTTGGATACCGGGGCGGAGTTCTTAATCACGTGGGACGGAACTTCTTTCACGGTATCTGCGCCTAGCGGAGAAGGCCCGTATGATGGAGTCGAAGACACGCTTTACGGCGTGCAGAACAACTCAAGTTCTCCACTGCTCCTGATTAACATCGATGGGATGGGTAACGGCGTATTCGGGTTCGACGGCGATGGGATTGACGCCTTTAACGGAACAGGCGCGCCTCCCGGCTCTCCGGGTCCTACCGGATATGAGGGTTGGACATCCGATAGCTCTATGTGGGGCACTGGTACGCCCGGTGCGGTGTTTTTCACTATCACCGACAACGACCACGGGACAGTTCATTTCACCGGAGGTATACCGGTCGGCGGAAGCGCATATTTCGCTCTTGAAGGACGCGCCGACTTTGCTGGAGGTGGACTATCGGTGCCTGAGACTGGAAACACTTTATCTCTACTGGCGATCGCTGGAGCTTTACTGTTCGCGGCAAAGCGGCGCGTTGGACTTCGTAAGGCAGAACGCAGGGCGTAATTTCAGAGCAAACAAGGTAGTTTTCCGAGGTCGAACGCAAGGCACTTTAAGTGGGGCGCAGCCTCGCTGGTACGACCAGAAGTCGTCGGTCGTGTTGTAAAACCATGGCCGACGACGGTCGGAAAGATATCAGCCTCAACACGAGCACGGACTCACTCACCGGGGTCAATTCCGGGAATATCTCCCTGATCGTGATTCCCTGTTGGACCCTTGGCACTTTCCTTCCGGCATTGGACGATGCCAGGTGCGGTGAGCGGGGTTCCGCCGCAAACGAGAAAGGTCCACACGCATGTGCTCGATTGGCGCGCTCCCCGCCTTCGCCGAGTTGATGCTTTTCGTTCAGGTGGATGAGAGCACCGGAAATGCAATTGTCTGGCGCACCGGATTTGGAGGCGAACTGGTAAGCACGGTCAGAGTTTTGGCTGGCGCGCTCGAACGCATTCGCAACGACACGTTCAAAGCCGCTTTCGAATTCGAAAAGCTGATCTTCGCGACACGAAGGCGGCACACGAAGACTTACAGGGAGTAACCAAGGACGTGCGAACTGCCAGGCGCGTGCGCAGGTCCAGCTAGGCCCGGCTCCCTTCCGTCGGGCAGCAGATACCGAAATACCGCTGCCCGACCACTGTTTCCAGGCCTTCCGGGGTCACAATGTCATTCACGCCAAACTCTTTCAGTGCGAACGTTATTGTGTGAGCTTGCTGATGGCTGAGTCCTGGGACGACCTTGGCGGCATTCCGATACGACAGGCAGCGGAGAGAAAGCCGGCTCCAGGCCTTCCCATCGACACAGGAAGGTGATCTC
>DAISJE010000584.1:0-3092 GCA_036821665.1 Bryobacteraceae bacterium
TTAATGGAGTGTGGTCATCAGTGGGACTTTCATCGTTCTCCTTGTAACCAGACGACGGTCCAACGTGCGCTCTGGCTCGACCTCATGTCTCCAAGCCGGCGTTCCCCCTTGCCAAACTTCGGAAGCTCTCAGCCGCGAAATCAACGAAGGCACGCACCCGAGCGGAGACCCTGCGGCCTTCGGCGTGGACGATGTGGATTGGGACGGGTTCCCGCTCAAAGTCAGCAAGCACGATCTTAAGGCGACCAGCGCCGATTTCTGGCGCAACCTGGTAAGACTGAAATCGAGATAGTCCCCAACCTGCAACTGCCGCCGCTATAGCCGCGTCATTCGTATTGCACACGAGCCTCGCGCTGATCGGAACACTAATAGCGTTATCGCGGCCGAACAGCCATTCGGAATGGCCTAATGGACCGTCGCGCCCTATAATCCTATGCTGCACTAGATCCGCCGGCTCTAGCGGTTCACCGCAACGGCGAAAGTAGTTGGGTGAACCACAAACCACCTGCCTAATGGATCCGATACGCCGGGCCACAAGGCCGGAGGCTGGAAGCGCTGCAATGCGCACGGCAACGTCCAATCCCTCCTCAACGAGATTAGTCACCCGGTCGACGAAAAGAGTTTTAACCTGCATTAACGGGTAAAGTTCGAGAAACTCTAATATCACGGGCAGCACGTGAATGCTCCCGAAAAGGGTTGGCGCGGTAATCGTAATCAAACCCGCGGGCTGCGTGAAACTCCCCGCTGCGTTGGCTTCGGCCTCAGATATATCTACAAGAATACGTCGGCAATCAGCGAGATATCCTTCGCCTGCCGGCGTCAGCTTCAATGAGCGCGTCGTGCGCACAAGAAGTCGCGTGCCCAGCAAGTCCTCGAGTTTGGAAACAGCGCGCGTTACCGAAGGGGCGCTTAAATGTAGCAATTTCGCAGCGGGGGCAAAACCGCCGCAGTCTACTACCTGCACGAACACGCGCATTGCATGCCACCGATCCATCGCGGAATCTCCTCACGTCTATTATTGCGCTTTCTGCAATGGTTCAGTGTTCTATCGTAATCTTATCATCCGTTGAATTACCAAACATGTTGGCTTTCGATATCTTCAACTGGAGACCGACATGAAGCTTTATTACCATCCCCTCTCTGGCCACGCGCATCGGGCCCGGCTCTTTCTTTCGCTGCTCGGAATCGACCATGAACTCGTGCTCGTTGATATTGCCATTGGGGAACATAAGAGACCGCATTTCCTCAAGCTGAACCCATTCGGCCAGTTGCCGGTGCTTGATGACAACGGGACGATCGTCTGCGATTCTAATTCTATTCTCATCTATATCGCGAAGAAAACTGGATCGACGGATTGGCTTCCCGAAGACGCGCAAGGGGCGGCGACGGTCCAGCGATGGTTGTCGGTTGCTGCGGGAGAGATCGCCTATGGGCCTGCACACGCGCGTCTCATTAACCTTGTCAAAGCGCTGTATCGCGCGGAAGAGGTAATTCCGCGCTCGCATGCAATTTTGGCATTGATTGATTCAGAACTGAACCGTCGGAACTGGATCGCCTCAGAACGACCTACGATCGCCGATATCGCCCTTTACAGCTACATCGCCCGCGCTCCGGAGGGTGATGTCGATCTGCGGAACTATTCCAATATTGGAGCTTGGCTTATCCGGGTAGAAGCATTGCCCGGCTTCGTCGAATTTCAGAAGACGCCGATTGGTTTGGTGGCTTGAGGCCTATCCATGAGCACTCCCACTTCGATTCCATCTCCCTGGCATCACGGCGAGCTCGACCTACAGAGACGACTCGGCGTGGAGGAACGTATGGACGAGGTGGGGCGCCGCTTGGTGCGCGATCACCTGATCGAACAGCATAAAGAATTCTATCCATTGCTGCCGATGGTCGTTCTAGGAGCGGTGGATCCGGTCGGCGACGCATGGGCCACGGTGCGAGCCGGCTGGCCCGGATTTCTCCATGCTCCCGATTCCAACACCCTTTCGGTCAGGCTGCTTCGGGACGCGGGCGATCCGGCGGAAAGTGGCATGAACGACGGACTACCCATTGCGATCTTGGGCATTGATCTCAGTACACGTCGTCGTAACCGTTTGAACGGTAAATTGCTTCGACACTCAGAGGGCTTCGACATCTCCGTCGTCCAAAGTTTCGGAAATTGCCCAAAGTACATACAGCTTCACAACGTCCGATTTGCCCGTGACCCGGCCGAACTTTCATGTCTGCCGCCCCACCATAGCTCGGCGCTTGACGCTGCGGCAAAGGCTCTGGTGCAGAGCGCGCATACTTTCTTCGTGGCGACCTACGCAGACATTTCGGGTGTCCGTCAAATCGATGTCTCTCATCGCGGTGGTCGGGAAGGGTTTGTTCACGTCGGAAACGACGGCTGTCTGACGATCCCTGACTTCGCAGGAAACCGTTTCTTCAATACTCTTGGGAACATATCACTCAATCCACGAGCCGGCCTCGTGTTTCCCGATTTTTCGACCGGGGGCATTTTGCAAATGACTGGTGATGCAGCGCTTTCGTTCGAACATCCTGATGATATACCGTTTGAAGGAGCCGAACGGTACTGGCGTTTCCGGCCGCGCCGAATAATTTGGCGGCCAGACGCTCTGGCCATTCGTTACGATCTGGCAGAGTGGTCGCCGTTCACGCTTGCGACCGGCACTTGGTAGGCTGCACCTCGGAACGACTTCCTTGTACCGCTGGAGGACGGATGCCCCGCGGATGTGCATGAATTGAGCTTTGCGGACATTCGCTTAGTCCAGACGTTCTTGAGACGGCCGAGGCACGCATCGTGTTAGGACGCTATGGTTCTTTGTTGCAACGCGATCCCTGTCCTTCTCGCTTGGCTTCACAGCGCCGGTTTCGACGGACGGTCGCTACGCCTGACAGCGACTTCACATCGAAACCCGGGTCGGCGACCCGAGTGGGAGTTAAAAGCCGACCGCTGTCGAGGAGCTTCCGCGCGAGCATACGTCTGGGTACTGTTCCCCGGTCCGGCAGAGCTTTGTCCATGAGCGGCTTTTAGAGCGTTTCAGGTTTTGACGGAAGCGTATCCGGCATTGGCGAAGTAGTTGCTG
>DAISJE010000585.1:0-3064 GCA_036821665.1 Bryobacteraceae bacterium
GAGCCGAAGAGCTTCACAGGATTTTTGAGTTGCGTCGCATCCGCCTTGCCGTGGAAAAACGTACGAAGACCAAAGGGCTTTTGGCTGGAAACGTGACTATCAAGAGTCGGTTCACGCTTTTCCCTGACCTTCTCTAGAATTGGCACAGCCTCATTGCGCCGCACTAGAACGTCGTATGCGTTGAGATAACGAGCGACGGCGGGTCCAGTCGGCTGCCCACCCCAAATCGTTTGCACCGTACATGGCCCGTTGTGCTCGCGATCCCACACGAAGTAAGAGATACCGCCACGGATTTTCACCCCCGGAAACGCCTCGTAGAGCTTCGGGTAATCAACAATATGGCGCATACGCTCATCGGAAAGCATCCGCTCTCGATAGCCATCGAGACCTTTGCCTCCTGCCATCCACCGCGACGGAGTGACGAACACAGCGTAGCGTGGTTCCAGGGCGAGCGCCTGCTCTACAAATTTCTGATAGATCGGCGCGGCGCTGGTGCCGAAGCCGCCATCATCCAATTGATACGGTGGATTGCCGATGATGACGTCGAACTGCATATCGTCTCCAAATAGCTCGACAATCCGAGCCTTAACGTTGGCGGTGTGGATGAACGCGTAGGCGTGGGTTTCCATTCCCTCGCCGCGATCAAGCGTTTCCCTGCTGGCACCACAGAATCTGCATTTATCTTTCGCCCACGAATGTTCGGTACGCTGAAACCAGATGTTGCCCGCGTCGTTGGCAAAGCTCCTAGCAACAGAATGCTCTCCGGCCGCGTGTTTCGAACAATAGAGGCTGCGACGCGCAAGCAAGCTGGTAAGTTGGGTGATGCCGATGCCGAACACCTGCCGCGTTAGGATATGATCGACGCGCGCTTGCAGGTCGGGGATTTCCGCTTCTAGGCCCTTTATCAGCCGGGCAACAATCTCCCGTAGAAACACACCAGATTTGGTGCAGGGATCGAGGAACCGCGCCGAACTGTTGGTCCAGATGTCCGCTCCGCTGTTACGTGCGGCCCATGCCGCGGCGAGCGTATCCAGCATGCGGTTGGCGAACTCTGGCGGGGTGAACACCTCGTCGTTGGAAAGGTTAGCGATGCAGGTCAGAACATCGGGGTTGCGGCCCCGCAGCGTGAAACCCGCCCGTTCGTTCATGCGGCTTCCCCCGAAATATCCCCGCTCGCCAAATCGCGCACTGTCACGGGAAGGTATATTCTGGCTGGCGTAAAGATTTCGTGCTTGCCGAGATGGGCGAACAGCGAATCTTCCGCGCTGAAGCTCGCCATGCCCGTCAGCACATCGAGTCGGAAATCGCGCCGTTGGAACTTGCCTTTGCCGAGATAGCCCCATTCCACCACTCGAATCGGCGAGCCTTCCGTATCGCGCATGGTCATGGCATCACCGTGAACAAGATTGAGCGAAAGCACGAAGGACGCGGCCTGATAGAGTTCGTCCGCCTCATTCAGATTCAGGTAGTCTGCGAACACCTCCAGCATGTTCGCGCGGCATTCCGCAATGTTGTCCGCCAGAAGCTCGATCCCGTAAGCGCACATTAGCGCCAGTAACGCATAGTGACGCTTCTCGAAGTCGGACTTGCCGAATTTTAGCTCCACGGCGGCGAGCTTGCGTTGCAGGATGGGAACGAGAAAATTACCACTGCCGCAGGCGGGTTCCAGAAAGCGGGCGTCGATGCGCTCGGTCTCGCCCTTGACGAGATCGAGCATCTTTTCGACCAGCCAAGGCGGCGTGAATACCTCGCCGTGGTCGGCTACACGTTTTTTAGATTTGATAAGAACCATGCTACTAACTCGTTATTCCGCCCCGGGTGCGACAGTATTGCGTCGAAGCATTCCATGCGTTTAATTACCTGTGCCTCTTGGTGCCCTACCACACATCTAATTCCGACGTTCAATTCTTTTGGAGCAGTTGGCGCAAAACAACATGTGGGCTATCCCAATCCTTGTTCCATGACGGTAGAGATTGTACGTGATCGCGCCGACCTCCACATTTTGCCGCGCGGACGGCCTAAGCGTTCCTGACGGGGCACTAACCCTGCGCCGTCAAGGCGTATCAGCTCTGAAGGGCGATTGACGCTGAAAACCTGAGTTCTTTACGCAAGCAAAGAAGCTATCGAGGTCCGCATCGGTGACGATCAGATTGTCATAGGCAGGCTTGTCCTCAGCATCGTCGAGCTTGAACATCTCTGGGTGGGACGCGAACAAATCATTTGCCGAGCCGCCTTCGCTGTGCTTGGCGACGTTGCAGGTGAGCCTCAACCGCTCCAGCTCATCGCGCTGTACGGGCAGTCCTTCCGTCTCAAGAGCGCGGTAAGTCCTCTTCGCGTGGTACTTCTTGGTCTTCATGAATTTGTTGGTCTCACGCTCCCAAAGATGGTGCAGTGAGATCACGAAGGACTGGCGAACAAGAGACAGCGCGGATTCGATTTCGGCATTCGTATCGCCAAAATGTTCGCTGTAGTCATAGATGACCTGCTCGTCCTCGTCTTCCTCATGGAAGGCGGCAGTGCCTGCATCAACTTCAGCCTCGAATGCGGTCCACTGCTCCTCAAGACGCGCGCGATCCTGGTCGCAAGACTTGCGCGCTGCAGAGTAGGCCCGGCGGAGGTCGTCCAACTTCGCCTGAAAGAGCCAGCCTCTCACCGTGTTCATCTGCAGGTTCATCAGAGTTCTCCAGTCACCTGAGCCGAAAGACATCCAAATTCCCGGATTTCCGGAAGTCGGGACCTTCAATATAGCGGATCTGGATTAGGGCTTCTTGCCACATCTACGCAAGCGATCTTTCGTCACCGACGGTCCACCTGGAAACGGCACAACGCATCGTGGTCAAGGTTCTAGGTATCCAGCGGTCGTGGCTGAAACCTATAGCGACCTAAACCGGCATAAAAACCTCGACGGTGTCACTACCATTCGAGCGGTGATGTCTTGCAGAAAGGAGACGGCTGTCTAACAGGCAAGCCGTTCTCTTTCAATATTCAGGTGTTCAAGGCAGATAGCCGAATGGAGTCAGAGGGCCGCCCAGCATTCGGCGGATTTTGCCAACGCGAATACGCT